>NZ_PQMX01000024.1:0-85398 GCF_004368385.1 Burkholderia sp. B10
GTTCGGAGTGGGTATGTCGTGGTACGCGGCGCCCGGCACGAAAAAAAGCCCGGCAGGCTTCCCTGCCGGGCGCTCGCATCCTCCGATGCCGCGATCCGCTACCGGGGCGCACCCCGGCGCCGCATCACTCCCACTCAATCGTCGCCGGCGGCTTCCCCGAGATGTCGTACACCACCCGGTTGATCCCGCGCACCTCGTTGATGATCCGGTTCGACGCACGGCCGAGCAGCGCGTACGGCAGATGCGCCCAGTGTGCGGTCATGAAGTCGGTCGTCTGCACCGCGCGCAACGACGTCACGTAGTCGTACGTGCGGCCGTCGCCCATCACGCCGACCGACTTCACCGGCAGGAACACCGCGAACGCCTGGCTCGTCAGGTCGTACCAGCTCTTGCCGACGTCGGCTTCGCCGCACAGACCGGCTGCCGCGTCCTGCGCGGTGGCCGTCGTGCCGCGCAACTCCTCGATGAAGATCGCATCCGCGCGACGCAGCAGCTCCGCATATTCGCGCTTCACTTCGCCGAGAATCCGCACGCCGAGGCCCGGGCCCGGGAACGGATGGCGGTACACCATCTCCGGCGGCAGGCCGAGCGCGACGCCCAGCTCGCGCACTTCGTCCTTGAACAGGTCGCGCAGCGGCTCGAGCAGCTTCAGGCCGAGCGTTTCCGGCAGCCCGCCGACGTTGTGGTGGCTCTTGATCGTCGTCGCCTTCTTCGTCTTCGTGCCGCCCGATTCGACCACGTCCGGATAGATCGTGCCCTGCGCAAGCCACTTCGCCTTCGACAGCTTCTGCGCCTCAGCCTGGAACACCTCGACGAACTCGCGACCGATGATCTTGCGCTTCTGCTCCGGATCGGTCACACCGGCCAGATGGCCGAGGAACTGCTCCGATGCGTCGACGTGCACGACCTTCGCGTGCAGGCGGCCCTCGAACATGTCGAGCACCATCTTGCCTTCGTTCAGGCGCAGCAAGCCGTGATCGACGAACACGCAGGTCAGCTGGTCGCCGATCGCGCGATGGATCAGCGCCGCCGCGACGCTCGAATCGACGCCGCCCGACAGGCCGAGAATCACTTCCTCGTCACCGACCTGCTCGCGGATCTTCGCGACCGCTTCCTCGATGTGGTTCTTCATGATCCAGTCGGGCTTCGCGCCGGCGATCTGCAGCACGAAGCGCTCGATGATCTGGCGGCCCTTCACCGTGTGCGTGACTTCCGGATGGAACTGCACCGCGTAGTAGCCGCGCGCCTCGTCGGCCATGCCGGCGATCGGGCAGCTCGGCGTCGACGCCATCAGCGTGAAGCCCGGCGGCAGCTCGGCCACCTTGTCGCCGTGGCTCATCCAGACCTTCAGCATCCCGTGGCCTTCGGCCGTCTTGAAATCGTCGATGCCGTCGAGCAGGCGCGTATGACCATGCGCGCGCATTTCCGCATAGCCGAATTCGCGATGGTCGCTCCACTCGACCTTGCCGCCGAGCTGCACGGCCATCGTCTGCATGCCGTAGCAGATGCCGAGCACCGGCACGCCGAGGTCCCACACGGCCTGCGGCGCGCGCAGCTGGTGGTCTTCGTAGGTGCTGGCGTGGCTGCCCGACAGGATCACCGCCTTCGGCGCGAACTCGCGAACGAACGCGTCGGACACGTCGTTCGGATGGATCTCGCAGTAGACGTGCGCTTCGCGCACGCGGCGCGCGATCAGTTGGGTGACTTGCGAACCGAAGTCGAGAATCAGGATTTTGTCGTGCATGGCTGCGGACGGGATGAAGATGATAAGAAAAGCAGCGCACGAAGCGCTGCGTCAATAGCATGGACGGAGGCGTCGGGCGGGCGGCGGCTCGCGCGACGCATCGCCGGTCAATCCTCGGCCGGCGGGCGGGCGTCGAACGCGACGCTGCCGGACGAACGGGCCGCTGCCGCGGCATCGGCTGCTGCCGCCGGTGCGACAGGCGCTGCCGGTGCTGCCGGACTCGCGACGCTCGGCTCGACCCGCGGCTGCGGCACGACGACCGGTGCCGGCTCGGCCGGACGCTGCGCGCCGCGGGCCTCGAGCGCCAGCGCCTTGTCGCGCCGCCGCACGGCCGCGGCGAGCCGCACGCCGCCGAGGCCGAGCACGATCAGCGCGACCCCGGCCGCGACCGACAGCACGCGGCCGGCCGCCGCGATCGCCGGGCCGTTGCCGGTGCCGAGCGACCACACGACCGCAAGCACGCCGATCAGCCAGTTCACATGGCCGACCGCCCGCGCGACGGGCGCCGTGAGTTCACCGTTGACCGCCGCATGAAACGCGAGCCACGCGAGCCCGAGCAGCGCGATGCCGAACGCCTGGCCGAGCATCGCCGGCTGGACGTTCGCGAGCTGCAGCGCATTGAACAGCGCCTGCCACGGCGTCAGCACGAACAACGTGCCGAACGCGAGCAGCAGCACGGCGTCGACGATCAGCACGGCTCGCAGCAGCGGTTTCATCGGCGCTCAATCCACGTGATAGTTCGGCGCTTCCTTCGTGATCTGCACGTCGTGCACGTGCGACTCGCGCATGCCCGCCGCGGTGATCTGGACGAATTCCGCCTTCTCGTGCAGCTCGTCGATCGTGCGGCAGCCGCAGTAGCCCATGCTCGCGCGCACGCCGCCGACCAGCTGGAACAGGATCGCGTTGACCGAGCCCTTGTACGCGACGCGGCCTTCGATGCCTTCCGGCACGAGCTTGTCGATGTTCGCCGAGTTGTCCTGGAAGTAGCGGTCCGCCGCGCCGTCCTTCATCGCGCCGACCGAACCCATGCCGCGGTACGACTTGTACTGGCGGCCCTGGTACAGGAACACGTCGCCCGGCGACTCTTCGGTGCCGGCGAACATGCTGCCCATCATCACCGCATTCGCGCCGGCCGCGAGGGCCTTCGACACGTCGCCCGAGAACCGCACGCCGCCGTCGGCGATGCACGGCACGCCGGTGCCCTTCAGCGCTTCGGCGACGTTCGCGATCGCGCTGATCTGCGGCACGCCGACACCCGCGACGATCCGCGTCGTGCAGATCGAGCCCGGGCCGATACCGACCTTGACGGCATCCGCACCGTATTCGACGAGTGCCTTCGCGGCAGCCGCGGTCGCGATGTTGCCGCCGATCACCTCGACGTGCGGGAAATTCTGCTTGACCCAGCGCACGCGCTCGAGCACGCCCTTGCTGTGACCGTGCGCGGTATCGACGACGATCACGTCGACGCCCGCCTGCACCAGCAGCTCGACGCGCTCTTCGTTGTCGGGGCCGACGCCGACCGCCGCGCCTGCGCGCAGCTTGCCGTGCTCGTCCTTGCACGCGTCCGGATGCTCGGTCTGCTTCGTGATGTCCTTGACGGTCATCAGGCCGCGCAGTTCGAACGCGTCGTTGACGACCAGCACGCGCTCGAGGCGGTGGCTGTGCATCAGCGCCTTCGCTTCGGCGAGCGGCGTGCCTTCCTTGACCGTGACGAGACGCTCGCGCGGCGTCATGATCGACTTGACCGGCTCGTCCAGGCGCGATTCGAAACGCAGGTCACGGTTCGTGACGATGCCCACGAGCTGCGGGCCTTCGACGACCGGGAAACCCGAGATGCCATGCTGGCGCGACAACGCGATCACGTCGCGCACCTTCATCTGCGGCGGAACGGTGATCGGGTCGCGGACGACACCCGATTCGAAACGCTTGACCTTCGCGACCTCGCGGGCCTGCTCGGCCGGCGTCAGGTTCTTGTGGACGATCCCCACGCCACCCTGCTGCGCCATCGCGATCGCGAGGCGACCTTCGGTGACCGTGTCCATCGCGGCGGACACGAGCGGCATGTTCAGGGAGATGTTGCGGGTCAGCTTGGTTTTCAGGCTGGTGTCGCGCGGGAGAACGTCGGAGAAGGCGGGAACGAGGAGCACGTCATCGAAAGTGAGTGCTTTTTGGATCAGACGCATGGCAAATCCTATGGGCGCAAAAGCGAATTATACGCGAAGCGCCGCGGATTTTCACAACACGAACAACGGGTTAGCCGTTCGGGAGCGTTCGGGGGCCGAATCGTTCGGATCGCCGTTCGGTTCGTTTTCGATCGCCTTTCGTTTCACCCGGCGCTCGCAGCATTCGCGCAGGCAGGGCGAAGCGGCCGGAATCGGCCCGCGCGCGACGAAGTGGCGCGGCGGCGCCGCACTGCTTGCAGCGAGCCGCCAGTCGGCTTCGATATGCAGCGGCGGCACCCAGCGCCCGACGCGCGGCTACGCCAGCGCAGCCACCGCACGCACGACCATCACCGCACCCGCGCCGAGCGCCACGCCGCCGACGACGCGCGCCACGCACGCGCCGCCAGGCGCGAGCCGTTCGGCGGCGATCGCGGCCGTCACGATCGTCATCACGCGCAGATCCATCATGCCGGCTGCGACGGCCGCGCCCATCAGATTGCCGCAGCACGCGGCACAGCGCACGCCGGCCCGCAGGCCGTACAGCCATGCAGCGCCCACGCCGGCTCGCGGGCCGTCGTCGTCCGCCGCGGCCATGTGCCGGCAGCAGGCAAGCCGGCGCCGCTTCCAGCCGGAAAACTGCAGCACGCCGGCAGCGAACACGACCGCACCGGCCGCCACCGGCATCGCGGCGGCGAGCGCGGGCGGCCGCGCGGCCGCGGCCGCCAGCCCGGCACCCACGGGAAACACCATCGCGCCAAGCACGAGCCATACGCCGAGATACCCGGCACCCGCCACCACGACGCGCCATCCCGCGCGCGCATCGCCCGACGCGCCCATCCGGCGGCGATACCGCCACAGCTCGGGCGCCAGCACCGGCAGCATCATCGTCGCCGTCATCGCCGCCCACATGCCGACGAACTCGCCGAACGCCCTGCCCGGCCGCCATCCGCACGATCCGCCCCACGCGGCCGACAGCGTCCAGCCGCCGGCCATCGGCGTGCCGCCCATCGCGTCCATCGACGCATGCAGCGCCAGCGTCGCCCACAGCGCCGCGGCGAATGCGGCCGCGAGCGCCGCGCAGAACGCGCGGTCCGCGCTGCGCGGGGCAACGGAGTGCCGACCCGATCGAGTCGCGCGACGCATCGCCCGCCTCCGCGCTCAATCGCGCGCGTATTCGTCGTGACGGCGCCACCACACGCCCGTCTCGTTGCGGCCGAGCGGCGCGCGGTCGAGCCACGCGTACATGCCCCACAGCGCATCGAGCCCGCGCGCATAGGTCGAATACGTGTGATAGACGACGCCGTCCTCGCGCACGAACGCGCTCATCCCCGGGCGGTCGCGCGCATACGTCGCGGCATCGGTGCCGCAGGTCGCGGCGAACTGCGCGACCGCGGCCGGCGGCGGATCCACGTCCATCGCGTGAGCGGCGCGCGCATAGTTGTATTCGACGTCGCCGGTGCGCTGCTGCGCTTCGGTGAACGACACGTTGAAGTCGAAATTGAACGCGCCGCCTTCCGACGACGCCCACGGAAACCGCCAGCCCATGCGCTGCCGGTACGCCAGCAGCTTCGCGAGCGGCGCGCGCGACACCGCCGCGAGCGTCACGTCGTGGTTCGCGAGATGGACGGCGAAACCGTCGAAGCCGTCGGCGAGCGCCGAGCACGACGGGCAGCCGGCCTTGTAGTCGGGGCCGAACATGAAGTGATAGACGAGCAGCTGCGAACGGCCGTCGAACAGATCGTCGAGCGTCGCCGCGCCGTGCTCGGTGTCGAACCGGTAGGTCTGGTCCACGCGCACCCACGGCAGCGCCTCGCGACGCCGTGCGAGCGCGTCGCTGTGGCGCGTGAGCGTCTTTTCCGCGTCGAGCAGCGCGCGTCGCGCCGTCAACCATTCGTCGCGCGTTCCGGTGAGATGGGTCGTCATTGCGGGTTTCTCCTTTCGTCGGGATTCGGACACGGCGGCTTCGCCGTGTGCGTGGTGCTAGATTAGGGCCCGGGATCGGACGCGAGGGAGTGACAACTGTGTCGGGATTCGCATGGATTCGCTGATCACCGCCGCCGCCCGCGCGCTCGCGGTCGGCGACCCGCTCGGCGCGCTGAACCGCGTCGCACTGCGCGGCGACGCGCCCGCGCTCGCGTTGCGCGGCATCGCGCTGGCTCAGCTCGGCGACTTCGAGCGCGCCCGCGCGCTCATGCGCGCGGCGGCGCGCGCGTTCGGCCCGCACGAAGCCGTCGCACGCGCGCGCTGCGTGGTCGCGCAAGCCGAGATCGCGCTGGCGTCGCGCGATCTGCGCTGGCCGTCGCGCGCACTCGACGCCGCATGCGCGACGCTCGACGCGCACGGCGATCGCCCGAACGCGGCCCATGCGCGTTATCTCGGCGTGCGCCGGCTGCTGCTGATCGGACGCGTCGACGACGCCGAGCAGCAACTCGCGCAGCTCGAGCCCGCCGCGCTGCCGCCGGCGTCGCGCGCCGCGCACGAACTGATCGCGGCCGGCATCGCGATCCGCCGCATCCGCCCGCACGCGGCGCGCGCCGCGCTGGCCCGTGCACGCACGGCCGCGCAACATGCCGGCATCGCGGCGCTGAGCGCCGAAGTCGAGACGGCCGCGCGCGCGCTCGATACGCCGGCCGCGCGGCTCATCGCCCGCGGGACATCGCGGCTCGTGCGGCTCGACGAAGTACAGGCGCTGTTCGAGTCGGACGCGCTGGTCGTCGACGCGTGCCGGCATGCCGTGCGCGATGCGCGCGCAAGCGTGTCGCTCGCGCGCCGCCCGGTGCTGTTCACGCTCGCACGCGTGCTCGGCGAAGCGTGGCCGTGCGACGTGTCGAGGAACGCGCTCGTCGCCGCCGCGTTTCGCGCGCGACACGCGGACGACTCGCATCGCGCGCGCCTGCGCGTCGAGATCGGCCGTCTGCGCGCGATGCTGCGGCCGCTCGCGAAGCTGACCGCCACCGCCGACGGCTTCGCGCTCGAGCCGCTCGGTGCCGCTGACATCGTCGTGCTCGCGCGCGTCGTCGACGATCGCCACGCGGCCGTGCTCGCGCTGCTCGCCGACGGCGACGCATGGTCGAGCTCCGCGTTGGCGCTCGCGCTCGGCGCCAGCCAGCGCACCGTGCAGCGTGCGCTCGAAGCGCTGGCGGCCGCCGGCAAGGCGCAGGCGCTCGGTCGCGGCCGTGCGCGCCGCTGGCTCACGCCCGCGCCGCCCGGATTCGCGACCGCATTGTTACTCCCCGTGACGCTGCCGGGCGACTAGGATGGGCCAACCCACGACGAGGAGACAGACATGAAACGTTCCACCGCAAGCATCCTGCGCGAATACGGCCCGTTTGCCGGCGTCGACGGCGTGCACGGCGTCACGTTCGACGGACAGCACGTGTGGTTCGCGTCCGGCGACAAGCTCAATGCACTCGATCCCGGTGCCGGCACGACGGTGCGCACGCTGGACGTCGCCGCGCATGCGGGCACCGCGTTCGACGGCCGCCACCTGTTCCAGATCGTCGAGGACCGCATCGAAACGATCGACCCCGACTCGGGCCGCGTACTCGCGACGATCCCCGCGCCCGGCGGCGGCGCGGATTCCGGGCTCGCCTGGGCCGAAGGCACGCTGTGGGTCGGGCAATACCGCGAGCGCAAGATTCATCAGATCGATCCGCAGTCGGGCGCCGTGCTGCGCACGATCGAATCGAACCGCTTCGTCACCGGCGTGACCTGGGTCGACGGCGAACTGTGGCACGGCACGTGGGAAGCGGACGAAAGCGCGCTGCGACGCGTCGACCCCGGCACCGGACACGTGCTCGAGCAGGTCGACATGCCGGCCGGCGTCGGCGTGTCGGGACTGGAATCCGACGGCCGCGACACGTTCTACTGCGGCGGCGGCAACAGCGGCACGCTGCGCGCGGTGCGCCGCCCCGCGTCGGGGAACGCCGTGCACGACAGCGACGCCGACGCCGACGCAGCAGCCGAACGCTGATACGCCTGCGATCGCACCGCGGCCGCACGCGCACCACGTCCACCCCCCGGTGCAGGAATGAACAAGACGCCTTCGCTCGACCCTCGCTAAGATGCGCGCTCGTCAGTCTTTTGTTCGGAGCAGTCGATGCAGCGCGGTGTAGTGTATGGCGTCCTGGCGGGCGCGTTGTGGGGCATGGTGTTTCTGGTGCCGCGGCTGTTGACCGACTTCTCGCCGCTGCTGCTGAGCGCCGGCCGCTACGCGATGTACGGTCTCGTGTCGTTGGCGGCCGCGCTGCCGGCCGCCCGCTCGCTGCTCGCGCGGCTGACCCGCGAAGACGTCGTGGCGCTCGCGAAGCTCGCGCTGATCGGCAACGTCGCGTACTACATGCTGCTGTCCGGCGCCGTGCATCTGATCGGCATCGGCCCCAGCTCGCTGATCGTCGGCGTGCTGCCCGTGACCGTCACGCTCGCGGGCCTGAGCGACCACGGCGCGGTGCCGCTGCGGCGCCTCGCGGCACCGCTCGCGCTGGTGATCGCGGGCATCGTCTGCATCAACGTCGATCTGTTCACGTCGGCCGCCGCGCATGCGACCACGCTCGACGAGAAGCTCCTCGGCATCGCCTGCGCCAGCGGCGCGCTGGCGAGCTGGACCTGGTACGCGGTCGCGAACGCGCGCTACCTGCAGCGCCACCATCGCTTCGGCGGCAACGAGTGGTCGGTGCTGTGGGGCGTCGTGACCGGGCTGATCGGCGGCCTGTGCTGGCTCGCGATCCTGGCGCTGCCGGCCGGCACGATACAGGCCGCGCTGCCGGCATCGCGCTGGCAGCTGTTCTGGCTGCTGAATCTCGCGCTGGCGATCGGCGCGTCGTGGCTCGGCAACGGACTGTGGAACGCGGCGTCGAAGCGGCTGCCGCTCACGCTATCGGGCCAGCTGATCGTGTTCGAAACGGTGTTCGCGATGCTCTATGCGTTCGTCTACGACCACCGGATGCCGCGCGTGCTCGAGATCGCGGCGCTCGCGCTGTTGCTCGCGGGCGTCTACGGGTCGGTGCGTCGGCACGGCGATCCGCATGCAGGCGACGGCACGCGCGAGCACGCCGCGGCGAACGCGAACGCCACGGCTCACTGAACACGTCACTGAACGGGCCGCCGATCGAGCCGGTACGGCCGATGAACAGGAAAGAAAAGAGATGACGCGACGCCGACGCGACGCGTCAGCGCGCGTCCTTGTGCATCCACTTGCGGCCCTCGATCGAGCCTTCGCGGCGGGTCTTGTCGACGCGCCGCTGGCGCGCGAGCTTCGGATCGACGATCAGCGGCCGGTAGATCTCGACACGGTCGTGGTCGGCGAGCGGCGCGTCGAGCGGTGCGAGCTTGCCGAACACGCCGGTTTTCGCCTGCGCGAGATCGATCTCCGGATGCAGCGCGAGCACGCCGCTCGCGTCGATCGCGGCGCGCACGGTCGCGCCCTCGGGCAATGAAACGGGAATCAGCGTCTGGCGGTCCGGCAGCGCGTAGCAGACTTCGATCGACAGCATCGCCTCACCCCTTGCCGTAGCGCTGGTCGGCGCGCTTGACGAACGAATCGACGAAAGTGTTCGCGATGTGGCTGAACACCGGGCCGATGATCTTCTCGAGCAGGATGCTCGAGAACTCGTAGTGCAGCGCGAATTCGATCTTGCACGCATCGGCGCGCAGCGGGATGAACCGCCACGAGCCCGTGAACTTCTTGAACGGGCCGTCGGCGAACTCCATGTCGATCCGGCTCGGACGCTGCTGCGTGTTGCGCGTCGCGAAATGCTGCTTGATGCCCTTGAAGTTGATGTCGATGCGCGCTTCCATCCCGCGGTCGTCCTGGCGGCGAACTTCGACGCCGCCGCACCAGGGCAGGAAATTGGGGTAATCGGCCACGTCGGTGACGAGGTCGAACATCTGTTCCGCCGAGTGACGGATCAATACGGTTTTCTGGACATCTGCCATAAATCGCGCGGCATCGCTTGAAGTGGGAACGCAAGCCGGGCGATTCACGCCCCGCTTTGCTAAAATCGTGATTTTAAACGAGTTGGCCCAATCCTTTCATGAGCATCATCGACAACAGGAAAGCGCACTTCGATTATCACATCGAGGAACGCTATGAAGCCGGGCTCGTGCTCGAGGGCTGGGAAGTCAAGGCGCTGCGCGCCGGGCGCGGCCAGATCAAGGAGGGCTACGTGGTGGTGAAGAACGCCGAGATCTTCCTGATCGGCACCCACATCAGCCCGCTGCCCGAAGCCTCGACGCACATCAAGCCCGATCCGGTCCGCACACGCAAGCTGCTGCTGCACCGTGAGGAAATCAAGAAATTGATCGGCAAGGTCGAGCAGCGCGGCTACACGCTCGTGCCGCTGAACTTCCACTACAAGGGCGGTCGCGTGAAATGCGACATCGCGCTCGCGAAGGGCAAGAAGCTGCACGACAAGCGCGAAACCGAGAAGAAGCGCGACTGGGAGCGCGAAAAGGCGCGCATCATGCGCGCCGGCACGTGACACGCACGCGCTGCCGCAGCAACGAAACGGCCCGCTCGATGCGGGCCGTTTTGCTGTGGGCGGCACAGCGGATCGGGCGACGCGGCGCGCGTGCAGCGCTGCCACGCCGTTGCCGATGGAATTGCACGCCGACGCAGCCACGGCCACGCTGCCGCGCGACGATACGCCGCACGCCGGAAGCTGGAAGCCGGCAGCGGCCGACGCCGCTGCAAACCCCGCCTACGCTCAGCCCCTACCGCCCGCTGCCGGCGTCGCGTTCTTGACGATCGTCAGCGCCGAGGCGATCGCGGTCCCGAGATCCGACAGGTTGGCCGGCACGATCAGCGTATTGCCCTGCTTCGCCAGATTCGAGAATGCGCCGACATACTGCTCGGCCACCTTCAGATTGACCGCATCCATGCCGCCCTGCGACTGGATCGCGTTCGCGATCTTCTGGATCGCCTGCGCGTTCGCGTCGGCCACCGCGAGAATCGCGGCCGCCTCGCCCTGCGCCTGGTTGATCGCCGCCTGCCGCTCGCCTTCTGACTTCTGGATCGCTGCCTCGCGCGCACCCGACGCGAGGTTGATCTGCTCCTGCTTGCGGCCCTCGGATGCCGCGATCAGCGCGCGCTTCTCACGCTCGGCGGTGATCTGCGCCTGCATCGCGTGCAGGATTTCCTTCGGCGGCGTGAGGTCCTTGATCTCGTAGCGCAGCACCTTCACGCCCCAGTTCGCCGCGGCCTGGTCGAGCGCCGACACGATGTTGTGGTTGATGAAGTCGCGTTCCTCGAAGGTCTTGTCGAGTTCGAGCTTGCCGACCACCGAGCGCAGCGTCGTCTGCGCGAGCTGCGTGATCGCGAGCACGAAGTTGCTCGAGCCGTACGACGCCTTCATCGGGTCGGTGACCTGGAAGTACAGCACGCCGTCGACCTGCAGCTGCGTGTTGTCGCGCGTGATGCAGACCTGGCTCGGCACGTCGAGCGGAATTTCCTTCAGCACGTGGCGGTAGGCGATCCGGTCGACGAACGGCAGCACGATGTTCAGGCCGGGCGACAGCGTCGCGTGATACCGGCCGAAGCGCTCGAGCACCCACGCATGCTGCTGCGGCACGATCTTCACCGTCTTCGACACGATCACGATGGCGATGACGAGCAGGACGACCCAGACGATCAGCGAATCCATGAAATATTCCCTCCTTGTTTTATCGGTGGACGATCAGCCCGCGGCTTTCGCGACGACGACCAGACAGTTGCCACGCACGGCGCTGACGCGGTACACGTGCGCATCGTCGCGCTCGCCGTTCGCCAGCTCGACGTCCCAGTCGGCGCCGCGATACTGCACGCGCGCGCGGCCGTCATGCCACGCGTCGACCGTGAGGGTCGCGCCGATATCGAGATTGACGTCCGGATTGGTCGACGTCTCGCGCTTCTGCTTGCGCCCGAGCCCCGAGCGGCGCAGCGCGATCATCGCGACGATCGCGACCGCGGCGGCCGCGCCCAGCTGCACGTGCGGCGCGAAGCCGGCGAACTGCAGCAGGCCGCCGGCGAGAAAGCCGAGCGCGATCATCAGCAGATAGAAGGTGCCGGTCAGCAGTTCGGCCACGACCAGCACGCCGACCCCGATCCACCAGAACAGATGCCCCGACATCATTGTGGTCTCCAGAAAAACGCTTGCGCCCCACTACGCACTATATTCGCTGTCGGACCGCGCGTGGCGGTCGGCACCGTCGAGCGATCCGGCGGGCGCAGATAAAAAAACACCCCGGTAGATACCGGGGTGTTTATAGCACGAAGCTTGCATTTTGCCTTCATCGAAAGCGCGGCGGACCGCCCTTTCGATGCAGCGGCCGGCTGCCGTTACTTCCGCTTGGCCAGCGCCTGCCACGTATCGATGATCGTGTCGGGGTTCAGCGAAATCGACACGATGCCTTCGTCGGCCAGCCACTGCGCGAAATCCGGGTGATCGGACGGGCCCTGGCCGCAGATACCGACGTACTTGCCCATCTTGCGGCAGGTGTCGATCGCACGCTTGAGCAGGAACTTGACGGCCGGGTCGCGTTCGTCGAAGTCGACGGCCAGCAGTTCCATGCCCGAGTCGCGGTCGAGGCCGAGCGTGAGCTGCGTGAGGTCGTTCGAGCCGATCGAGAAACCGTCGAAGTGCTGCAGGAACTCTTCGGCGAGGATCGCGTTGGTCGGGACTTCACACATCATCACGAGGCGCAGGCCGTTCTCGCCGCGCTTCAGGCCGAACTTCTCGAGCAGGCCGACGACGCGCTCCGCCTGCTTCACGGTACGCACGAACGGCACCATGATCTCGACGTTGGTCAGGCCCATCTCGTCGCGCACACGCTTCAGTGCACGGCATTCCATCTCGAACGCCTGCGCGAAGTCTTCGGCGATGTAGCGCGATGCGCCGCGGAAGCCCAGCATCGGGTTTTCCTCGTCCGGCTCGTAGCGCGAACCGCCGATCAGCTTCTTGTACTCGTTCGACTTGAAGTCGGACAGACGCACGATCACGGGCTTCGGGTAGAACGCCGCGGCGATCGTCGCGACGCCTTCGGTCAGCTTGTCGACGTAGAACTGGCGCGGCGATGCATGACCGCGCGCGACGCTCTCGACGGCCTTCTTCAGGTCCTGATCGATGTTCGGGTACTCGAGGATCGCCTTCGGGTGCACACCGATGTTGTTGTTGATGATGAACTCGAGGCGCGCGAGACCGACGCCGGCGTTCGGCAGCTGCGAGAAGTCGAACGCGAGTTGCGGGTTGCCGACGTTCATCATGATCTTGACCGGAATCTCCGGCAACTCGCCGCGCTGCACTTCCGTGACTTCCGTCTCGAGCAGCCCGTCGTAGATCTTGCCTTCGTCGCCTTCCGCGCACGACACCGTCACCAGCGCGCCGTCCTTCAGCACGTCGGTCGCGTCGCCGCAGCCGACGACCGCAGGCACGCCCAACTCACGCGCGATGATCGCCGCGTGGCAGGTGCGCCCGCCGCGGTTCGTGACGATCGCCGATGCGCGCTTCATCACCGGCTCCCAGTTCGGGTCGGTCATGTCGGCCACCAGCACGTCGCCAGGTTGCACGCGTTCCATTTCCGACGGGTCCTGAATCACGCGCACGGGGCCCGCGCCGATCTTCTGACCGATCGCGCGACCCGTCGCCAGCACCTGCGACTGGCCCTTCAGCTTGAAGCGCTGCTCGGCCTTGCCGCTCGCCTGGCTCTTCACCGTTTCCGGACGTGCCTGCAGGATGAAGATCTTGCCGTCGCGACCGTCCTTGCCCCACTCGATGTCCATCGGACGCTGGTAGTGCTTCTCGATGATGACCGCGTACTTCGCGAGCTCGATCACGTCTTCGTCGGTGATCGAATAACGGTTGCGCTGCTCGTGCGACACGTCGACCGTCTTCACGCGGCCCGGTTCGCCGGGTTGCGTGAACTCCATCTTGATCAGCTTCGAGCCGATCGAGCGGCGGATGATCGGGTACTTGTCCTGCGCGAGCGTCGTCTTGAACACGTAGAACTCGTCCGGGTTCACGGCGCCCTGCACGACGGTTTCGCCGAGGCCGTAGCTCGACGTGATGAACACGGCGTCCTTGAAGCCCGATTCGGTGTCGATCGTGAACATCACGCCGGCCGCGCCGACGTCCGAACGCACCATGCGCTGCACGCCTGCCGACAGTGCGACCTCGGCGTGCGTGAAGCCCTTGTGCACGCGATACGAGATCGCGCGGTCGTTGTACAGCGACGCGAACACGTGCTTCATGCGATCGAGCACGTCGTCGATGCCGACGACGTTCAGATACGACTCCTGCTGGCCGGCGAACGATGCGTCGGGCAGGTCTTCCGCGGTCGCGGACGAGCGCACGGCGAACGACAGTTCGGCCGGCGAGCCGCTCTTCAGGATTTCGAACTGCGCGCGGATTTCCTGCTCGAGACGCGCCTGCAGCGGTGCGTCGACGATCCATTTACGGATTTCGGCGCCTGCTTCGGCGAGCGCCTTCACGTCGTCGATGTCGAGCGACTCGAGACGCTTGGCGATGCGATCGGTCAGATCGTTGTGCTTGAGGAAATCGCGGAATGCGAGCGCGGTCGTGGCAAAACCGGTGGGGACGCGAACGCCTGCCTCGGAAAGCTGGCTGATCATCTCGCCGAGCGACGCGTTCTTGCCGCCCACGATCTCCACATCGGTCATCCGCAACTGCTCGAACGGGATTACATACGCCTGGTCCTTTGCGACGTTTGCTGCGTTAGTCATACAAGCCCCTAAGTGTGAAAAAAATGCTCGATTGCGCAAGTGGGCTCGAACGCGGGCGCTTGCAAAAAGGCGCGACGCGTCTTGCGCAACCTGTTGGAGAAACAATCGCAGCGGTGGAAATCTTCCGACCCTCGATGTGCAAAAACCCGGCAGAAAGGCGACGTATGCAGATGAATCGCCGAACTTGCCGGGAATTTTGGATGGCTCGCGGCAAGCGCCGGGCGCCCTGTGCGCACCGTCCCCGCAATTGCTTATCCAACAGGTTGCCGCTATTCTACCGTGCCGGCTGCCGGATGTGGCGCGACCTTGTCACCGCGTGTGGAGGCGAACCTCCAGCCGCCCGCGCAACCGCCCTTCACGCTCGACGCCCAGATTCATGCTGCCTACCGTTTTCATCGTCTCCGACGGCACCGGGATCACTGCCGAAACCTTCGCGCATTCGATCCTGTCCCAGTTCGACCAGAAATTCCGCCTCGTGCGCGTGCCGTTCGTCGACTCGCTCGAAAAGGCCTATTCGACCGTCGAGAAAATCAACGAAGCGGCCGTCCACGACGGCCGTCGCGCGATCGTGTTCACCACGCTCGTCGACAGCGTGTCGAACGACATCGTCAAGCGCTCGAACGCGCTCGTGCTCGACATGTTCCAGCGCTTCGTCGAGCCGCTCGAGCAGGAGCTCGAGCTGAAGTCGAGCCACGCGATGGGGCGCGGCCACCAGAACGCAGATACCGAGGAATACAAGACGCGGATCGAGGCGATCAACTTCTCGCTCGCGCACGACGACGGCCAGTCGAACCGCAACCTGTCCGAAGCCGACGTGATCCTGGTCGGCGTGTCGCGCAGCGGCAAGACGCCGACGAGCCTGTATCTCGCGATGCAGTACGGCGTGAAGGCCGCGAACTATCCGCTGATTCCGGAAGACTTCGAGCGCGGCAAGCTGCCGTCGGCGCTGACGCAGCATCGCGAAAAGCTGTTCGGCCTCTCGATCGACCCGCAGCGTCTGTCGGAGATCCGCAACGAGCGCCGTCCGGGCAGCAAGTACGCGGCGCCCGAGAACTGCCGCTACGAGATCAACGAATCGGAGGCGATGATGCGCCGCGAAGGGATCAAGTGGCTGTCGTCGACGCACAAGTCGATCGAGGAAATCGCGACGACGATCCTGCAGGAAATCCGCCTGGAGCGGCAGTCGTACTGACGTGCGCTGCATCGGCGGCACTCACGCCGCCGCCAGAAAGCAAAAAGCCGCGTTCGACGCGGCTTTTTGCTGGGCACTGCGCGCCGACGACCTGGCGCGCGGCGCGCGCGTCTCATTTGCGCCGCTGCTGCCGCACCTGCTCGAACAGGCACACGGCCGCCGCCGCCGCGACGTTGAGCGACTCCATCCCGCCCGGCTGCGGGATCGTCACGCGATGGGTCGCCGCATCGCGCCAGAACGCCGACACGCCCGCCCCCTCGTTGCCGAACACCCATGCGACGGGGCCGGACAGATCGCAGTCGTAGACGGCCTGCGCGCCGTGCGAATCGGTCAATGCGACCGGCACGTCGAGACGCTCGGCGAGCGCGTCCGGCTCGACGTCCTCGTGAATCGACAACAGGAAATGGGCGCCCATGCCCGAGCGCAGCACCTTCGACGACCACGCATACGCGGTGCCCTGCGCACAGAACACGTGGCGCACGCCGGCCGCCGCCGCGCTGCGCAGGATCGAGCCGACGTTGCCGGCGTCCTGCACGCCGTCGAGCACGACCGACGTATCGGTGACGCGCACCGGCAGCGGCTGCGCCGGCCGCTCGACCAGCAACAGCAGGCCGACGCCGCTGACGACGTTCGACAGCTGACCGAACAGCGCGTCGGGCAGCGTGACGACCCGCGGCGCGTCGATGCGCGCGACGATTGCCTGCGCTTCGGCATGCGCGAGCGCGCCTTCGGTCGCGACGCACAACTCGGGGATCGCGCCCGTGTCGAGATAGGCGCCGGCCAGATGGAAACCTTCGAGCAGCGCGTGGCCGCCGCGGCGCTGCTGCGCCGTCGAACCCGCGAGCGCCTTCAGCCGCTTGTACAGCGGGTTGTCGCGTGAGGTAATGCTTTTCATCGAATCAGGTCGAGCGCCGCGCGCACGGGTGCGAACGAGCGCCGATGCGCTTCGCACGGCCCATGCTCGCGCAGCGCGGCAAGATGTTTCGCGGTGCCGTAGCCGGCATGCACGTCGAAGCCGTACACCGGATGGCGGGCATGCAGCTCGACGAGCATCCGGTCGCGCGTGACTTTCGCGAGGATCGACGCCGCCGAGATGCTCGGCACGAGCGCGTCGCCGCTGACGATCGCCTCGGCGCGCACCATCAGCGTCGGGCAACGGTTGCCGTCGATCTGCGCGAGCGTCGGCATGAGCGACAGGCCTTCGACCGCGCGCTTCATCGCGAGCATCGTCGCATGCAGGATGTTCAGCGTATCGATCTCGTCGACGCTGGCCGACGCGACGCAATACGCACGCGAACGCGCGACGATCAGGTCGTACAGCGCGTCGCGCTTTTTCGCGGACAGCGCCTTCGAATCGTCGAGGCCTTCGATCGGCTGCGCGGGATCGAGGATCACCGCGGCGGCGACCACCGGGCCCGCGAGCGGGCCGCGCCCGGCTTCGTCGACGCCGCAGACGATGTCGTCGGGCCGGCTGAAATCGAAGCCGCGCTGGTCGAGCGGCACGCGGCCGCGCGCTGCACGTGGTGCGCGAGTGGCGGTCATGCGCGCCCCTTGCGTTGCTCGAGCACCCGCACGACCGCTTCGGCCGCCTTCGCGGCCGTGTTCTGCCGCAGCGACAGGTGCATTTCGGTGAACACTTCGGTCAGCGTGCGGCGGTTCGCGTCGTCGCGCAACTGCGTGAGCGTCGCGTCGGCGAGCGCCTCGGGCGTCGCGAAGTGCTGCAGCAGCTCCGGCACGACGAAGCGCCCGGCCAGGATGTTCGGCAGGCCGACGTACGGCAGGTAGCCCTGGCGGCGCATGATCTGGCCGGTCAGCCAGGGCACCTTGTACGAGATCACCATCGGTTTCTTCAGCAGCGCGGCTTCCAGCGTGACGGTACCGCTCTTCACGAGGATCGCGTCGGCGGCCGTCATCGCGACCTGCGAGCGGCCGTCGGTGATCGTCAACGCGAGTTGCGGATGCGCGGCGACGAGCGGTTGCAGCAGCTCGCGCAGCGCGGGCGTCGCCGCCGGCATCACGAAGCGCACGCCCGGCTCGCGCTCCTGCATCAGCGCCATCGCCGCGAAGAACGTCGGGCCGATCAGCGCGATCTCCGAGCGGCGACTGCCCGGCAGCACCGCGATCACCGGGCCGTCGGCCGGCAGGCCGAGCGCGATGCGCGCGCCGTGCGTGTCGGGCTCGAGCGGGATCTCGTCGGCGAGCGGATGGCCCACGTACGTCGACGCGACGCCCGCCTTGTCGAGGATCGCCGGTTCGAACGGGAACAGGCACAGCATGTGGTCAACCGACTTCGCGATCTTCTTGATCCGCCCGCCGCGCCACGCCCAGATCGACGGGCACACGAAGTGGATCGACGGAATGCCCGCGTCGCGCGCGGCCTGTTCCACGTTGAAGTTGAAGTCGGGTGCATCGACGCCGATGAATGCGTCGGGCCGCTCGGCGAGCAGTTGGCGCTTCAGTTCGCCGCGAATGCGCAGAATCTCGGGGATCTGGCCCAGCGCCTCGACGTAACCGCGCACCGTCAGCTTGTCCATCTGCCAGTGCGAGTCGAAGCCGTGCGCGAGCATGCGCTGCCCGCCGATCCCGTAATAGTGGGTCGACGCCGGCAGTCGCGCCTGCAGCCCGCCGAGCAGCGACGCCGCGAGCAGGTCGCCCGACGGCTCGCCGGCCACCATGGCGAGCCGCAGCTGATTGGTCGGCAGCGGCATCGGTTAGCGGATGATGCCGCGTTGCGACGCGTCGACGAACGCGACGAGCGCGGCCACCGGCGCATCGCCGTCGCCGCCGGCGCTCGCGAGCTCGCGCAGCTGTACCTTGGCCTCGTCGAGCGACAGGCCGTTCTTGTACAGCAGGCGGTACGCGCTGCGCAGCGCCGAGATCGCGTCCGGCGAGAAACCGCGCCGGCGCAGGCCTTCGACGTTGATGCCGTGCGGCTCGGCCTTGTTGCCTGCAGCGATCACGAACGGCGGCACGTCCTGCACGAGCGCCGACGCGCCGCCGAGCATCGAGTGCGCGCCGATGCGCACGAACTGATGCACGCCCGACATCCCGCCGATGATCGCAAAGTCGCCGATCTCGACGTGACCGGCCATCTGCGCGTTGCTCGACAGGATCACGTTGTTGCCGACGCGGCAGTCGTGGCCGATGTGCACGTACGCCATGATCCAGTTGTCGTCGCCGAGCGTCGTCACGCCGGCGTCCTGCACGGTGCCGGTGTGGATCGTCGTGAATTCGCGGATCGTGTTGCGGTTGCCGATCACGAGCCTGGTCGGCTCGTCCTTGTACTTCATGTCCTGCGGACGGCCGCCGACCGACGCGTAATGGCCGATGCGGTTGTCTTCGCCGAGCGTCGTGTGACCTTCGATCACGCTGTGCGAGCCGATCGTGGTGCGCGCGCCGATCGTCACATGCGGCCCGACGATCGCGTACGGCCCGATCTCGACCGACTCGTCGATCTGCGCGCCCGGTTCGACGATCGCGGTAGGATGAATCCTGGTCATGCGCCGTTGCCTCTCGTTATGATGTGTCGCGTTGCCCGCGTCATGTTGCTCATGCGTGCCGCGTCGCTCAGGGCGCCGCGTCGGCCGTCTTGACCGTGCACATCAGTTCGGCTTCCGCCGCCACCTTGCTGTCCACTTCGGCCACCGCCTTGAACTTCCAGATGCCGCGGATGTATCGTTCGAACGTCACGTTCAGGATCAGCTGGTCGCCCGGCTCGACCACGCGCTTGAAGCGCGCGCCGTCGATGCCGACGAAGTAGTACAGCGTGTTCTCCGGATCCTTCGGCTGCTCCTCCGCGAAGGTCAGCAGCGCGGCCGCCTGCGCGAGCGCCTCGAGGATCAGCACACCCGGCATCACCGGCCGCTTCGGGAAATGTCCCTGAAAGAACGGCTCGTTGATCGACACGTTCTTCAGCGCTTTGATCCCCTTGTGCGGCTCGAGTTCGAGCACGCGGTCGACCAGCAGAATCGGGTAGCGATGCGGCAGCAGCGTGAGGATCTTGTGGATGTCGAGATTGATTTTTTCAGTGCTCATGATGGTTCGTCTCACGCAGAGGCTGCGCGGTGGTGATGCAAAGGCTGATGCGGGCCGTCGTGCGGCCCGGTCCGGCTAACCGGGCGGATGCGCTGGCCGTGCCCGGTTGGTGGTCCCGCATGGTGGTCAGGCGTCCGTGCCGCCCTGGGCGGCCAGCGCGGTTTCGAGCGCCTTGATGCGGTCGCGCAGTTTGTCGAGGTTGCGTACGAGCGCGGCGCTGCGGTTCCATTCGCCGTGGTCGACGGCCGGGAACGCACTCGTATAGATGCCGGCCTTCGGCAGCGATTTCGATACGCCCGACTTCGCGGTGATGATCACGTAGTCGCCGAGCGTCACGTGGCCGGCGATCCCGGCTGCGCCGCCGATCATACAATGGCGGCCGATCGTCGTGCTGCCGGCGATCCCGGCGCTGCCCGCGATGACCGTATATGCGCCGATCCGGCAGTTGTGGCCGATCTGCACCTGGTTGTCGATCTTCACGCACGCTTCGATGACGGTATCGGCCATCGCGCCGCGATCGATCGTCGTGTTCGCGCCGATCTCGACGTCCGGGCCGATCGACACGCCGCCGACCTGCGGGATCTTGACCCAGCTGCCGGTGCGCGCGTCGCCGTCGCCGACGAAATCCGGCGCGAAGCCGAAGCCGTCCGAGCCGATCACCGCGCCCGCATGAATGATCGCGCGCGGCCCGATCTTGCAGCCGTGGTACACCGCTGCGTTCGGATACAGGTGCGAGCCCGCGCCGATCGTCGTGCCGCGCCCGACGAACACGCCGGCGTCGAGCTGCACGTCATCGGCGATCACCGCACCGGCTTCGATCGTCACGTGCGGGCCAATCACCGCGCTCGCGGCGACCTGCGCGGACGGGTCGATCGTCGCGCTCGGATGCACGCCGGCCGCGCGCGGCGGCGTGGCCAGATCGATGAACATCTGCGCGACGCGCGCGAAGTACGCGTACGGATTCGCCGTCACGATGAAGTTGCTGGGGCCGGCCGTCCGGGGGCCGGCCATCCGGGGGCCGGATGTCGGAGATCCCTCGGCCGCGCCGAGCTTTTCGAGGTCCTTGGGCGCGATCAGCACCGCGCCGGCGCCGCTCGTCTCGACCTGCGACAGGTACTTCGGATTCGCGAGAAACGCGAGCTGCTGAGGGCCGGCCTGGTCGAGCGGCGCGAGGCCGCTGACCGTGCACTGGGCGTCGCCGACGATCTCGCCGCCGAACCGCTTTACGAGTGCCTCGAGCGTCAATGCCATTCGTCGTCTGCTCCGTTCAGTTCGTCGAGCCGGACGCGAGCGCCTTGAGCACCTTGTCGGTGATGTCGATGCGCGGGCTGACGTACACGGCTTCCTGCACGATCAGGTCGTAATTCTGCTGCTCCGCGATCTGCTTGATGACCTTGTTCGCGCGCTCGAGCACCGCCGCGAGCTCCTCGTTGCGGCGCTGGTTCAGATCTTCGCGGAACTCGCGCTGCTTGCGCTGGAAGTCGGTGTCGAGCTGCGCGAGATCGCGCTGCTTCTGCGCGCGATCGGCCGCCGACAGCGACGCACCGTTCTTGTCCAGCGAATCGGACATCGACTTCAGACGCGCCGCCAGGTCCTGCAGATCCTTGTCGCGCTTCGCGAACTCGGCTTCGAGCTTCGTCTGCGCCGCCTTCGCGGGCGCCGACTCGCGCAGGATCCGATCCGAATTGACCGCCGCGATGCGGGCGACGTCCTGAGCGTGTGCCGTCGCCGCGCCCAAGGCCAGCGCAATGGTCAACGCCCCGATCACTCGTTTCGAAAACTTACCGGTTAGCAAAATTACCCTCTCGTTGCTGTTGTCATGCGTTCGATCAGAACGCCGTCCCGATCTGGAACTGGAATTTCTGGTACTGGTCGCCCTCGTGCTTCTGCAGCGGGAAACCGAGGCTCAGCTTCAGCGGGCCGATCGGCGAGATCCACGCGAGGCCCACACCATAGCCGTAACGCAGACCGTTCGCGCCGGTACTCGTGCCGCCCGGCGCGTTGCCCCACACGTTGCCGCCGTCGATGAACGTGAACACGCGCAGCGTGCGATCGTAGCCGGTGCCCGGCAGCGGGAACGTCAGTTCGATGTTGCCGACCAGCATCTTCGAGCCGCCGATCGGGTCGTTCGTCTTGGTGTCGCGCGGGCCCAGCGAGCTCGGCTCGTAGCCACGCACGGAGCCGATACCGCCCGCGTAGTAGTTCTTGAAGATCGGGTACGGGTTGCCGATACCGTTGCCGTAGCCGCCCTGCAGGTTCAGGCCCAGGATGAAGCCGCGCGAGAACGAATAGTAATACTGCGCCTGCAGGTCGGCCTTGTAGTACTGGATCTTGCCGACCGGCACGCCGTACTCGACGTTCGCCTGCGTGAAGTAGCCGCGGCTCGGGATCAGCGCGCTGTCGCGCGCGTCGCGCGACCACGCGACCGTCAGCGGCACGGTGTTCGACACGCGGCCGAACTCGTTCACGTAATCCTGGTAGCTCTGCGGCGTGTTCGAATCGACGTCGAGACGGTTCTGCTCGAAGCCCGCGCCGAAATAGACGGTATCGACTTCCGAGAACGGAATGCCGAACTTCAGGTTGCCGCCCGCGCTGATGATGCGGAAGCTCGAGCTCGTCGAGTAGTACAGCGGCTGGTACGTGCGGTAGTAGACGTCGGTGATCCGCTTGATGCCGTCGACCGTGAAGTACGGGTCGACCTGCGTGACGGTCAGCGTGCGGTAGCTCTTCGCGGTGTTGACGTTCACTGACAGGCTCGTGCCCGAGCCGAACACGTTGTCCTGCGACACGCCGGCCGACAGCACGACCTTGTCCGTCGACGAGAAGCCCGCGCCCAGCGTGATCGCGCCGGTCGGCTTTTCGTCGACCTTCACGTTCACGTCGACCTGGTCGTTCGTGCCTTCGACCGGCACCGTCGTCACGTCGACGTTGGTGAAGTAGCCGAGACGGTTCACGCGGTCCTTCGACAGCGCGAGACGGTTCGAATCGAACCACGAGCTTTCGAGCTGGCGCATTTCGCGGCGCACGACTTCGTCGCGCGTGCGCGTGTTGCCGACCACGTTGATGCGGCGCACGTACACGCGGCGGCTCGGATCGACGACGAGGTTCAGGTTCACCTTGTGGTTCGCCTGATCGATGTCCGGCTGCGCGTTGACCGTCGCGAATGCGTAGCCGTATTCGCCGAGCTTGTCGACGATCGACTTGGTCGTCTGCTGCAGCTTCTCGGCCGAGAAACGATCGCCCGGCTTGATCTTGATCAGCTTGGTGAGTTCGGCTTCGCGATCGAGCAGGTTGCCCGACAGCTTGATGCCCGAAACCGTGTACGGCTGGCCTTCGTGCAGCGTGACCGTCAGGTACATGTCCTTCTTGTCGGGCGAGATCGACACCTGGGTCGACTCGATGTTGAACTCGAGGTAGCCGCGGTTCAGGTAGTACGAGCGCACGGCTTCGAGGTCGCCGGTCAGCTTTTCCTTCGAGTACAGGTCGTTCTTCGTGTACCACGAGAACCAGTTCGGCGTGGACAGCTGCATCTCGTCGCGCAGCGTGCTGGTGCTGAACGCCTTGTTGCCGATGAAGTTGATCTGGCGGATCTTCGCGCTCGGGCCTTCGGCGACCGCGAACAGGATCGACACGCGGTTCGCGTCGACCGGCGTGATCGTCGTCTTGACCTCCGCCGCGTAGAAGCCGCGCGTGAGGTACTGACGCTTGAGTTCCTGCTCCGCCTTGTCGACGAGCGCCTTGTCGTAGTAGCGGCCGTCGGCCAGACCCACCGCGCGCAGCGCCTTGGTCAGGTTGTCCTTGTCGAATTCCTTCGTGCCGGTGAAGTCGATCGACGCGATGGCCGGACGCTCCTGCACCTGCACGATCACGACGTTGCCTTGCGTGGCGACGCGCACGTCGTTGAAGAAGCCCGTCGCGTACAGCGCGCGGATTGCTTCGGATGCCTTGTCGTCGGTGAAGGTATCGCCCTGCTTGATCGGCAGGTACGCGAATACCGAACCGGGTTCGACGCGCTGCAAACCCTCGATCTTGATGTCTTGCACCACGAACGGTGCCGCTGCATGCGCCGCGAGGCCGTGCGCGGCGAGCGCGGCCGCTGCAACTGTCTTAGGTACAAAGCGATGAGGTTTGAACAACGTGCATCCCCAATATTTAGCTGCATCAAATCAGGCGGCGACCGACCGGCCGCCGCCTGACGCTTCAGAAATGGATTAACCGAGCCAGGTCGTTGAACAATGCGATCGCCGACAATGCGACGATGCAGATCAGCCCGGCTCTTTGCAGAATCAGCTGCCAGCGCTCCGAGACGGCTTTCCCGGTCGCGGCTTCAACCAGATAATATAACAGATGCCCCCCGTCCAAAACGGGAATCGGCAGCAAGTTCAGCACCCCGAGGCTAATGCTGACAAGGGCGAGGAACGATACGAAGGCCGACGGACCGAGCCGCGCGCTCTTGCCCGCATAGTCGGCGATCGTCACCGGGCCGGACAGATTCTTCAGCGATGCGTTGCCCGTGATCATCCGCCCGAACATCTTCAGCGAATAGACGGCGATGTCCCACGTGCGGTGCGCACCGAGCCGAACGCTGTCGAGCGGCCCGTAGCGCACGTCGACCGACGGCGTGTGCATCGACAGCGCCGCGCCGATGCGGCCGACCTGCTGGCCCGTCTCGTCGTCGCGCTGCAACTGCGGAACGATCGCTACCGTCTGCGTCGTACCGCCGCGCTCGACCTGCAGGTCGACCGCCCGGCCGGCGTGATGCTTCACCGCGTCGATGAAGCGCGACGCGCCGCCGATCGGCTGGCCGTCGAGCGCCAGCAGCTTGTCGCCGGCCTTCAGCCCCGCCCGCTCGGCCGCGCTGCCGGGCTGCACCGACGCGATCGACAGCGTGCCGCCGCCGGCCTCGAAGCCGAGGCGCGCCATGAAATCGTCATCGATGTCGCTCTCGGGGATATTGCGCAGATCGACGCGGAAGTCGAACGTCGCCGCGCCGCCGTCGCGCGCGCCGAGCACGACCTCGCGATGGTCGAATGCGGCGGACAGCAGCTTCCAGCGCAGGTCGGACCACGAGCGCACCGGCACCGCGGCGCCACCGTCGGCGTCGCGGATCGACACGATGGTCTCGCTGCCGTCGAAGCCCGCGCGGGCCGCAACCGTGCCGGCGGCCGGCGGCGCGAGCAGCGCAGCCGGTTCGGTCACGCCGGTGGCGAATACCGCCGAAAACAGCACGATTGCCAACAGGAAGTTCGCGATCGGCCCGGCGGCGACGATCGCGATGCGCTTGAACACCGATTGGCGGTTGAACGCCTGGTCGAGCTCGTCCGGATTGATGCCGGGGCCCGGTTCGCGCTCGTCGAGCATCTTCACGTAGCCGCCGAGCGGCAACGCGGAGAGCGTCCACTCGGTGCCCGTGCGCGGGCTCACCCAGCGCGCGACGGGCTGGCCGAAGCCGATCGAGAAACGCAGCACCTTCACGCCGCACCAGCGCGCGACGCGATAATGTCCGTACTCATGCACGACGACCAGCACCCCGATCGCCACCGCAAACGCGACCAGTTCGACCAGCACGTTCATGAGCACCTCATTCAGACGATACGCTCCACGCGAGGCGCAGGCGCTTTTGCAATGAACCCGGCGGCAAGACGGCGCGCGTCGGCATCGGCCGCCAGGACGTCGTCGAGCCCGTTCGGGCTGCGGTTCGGCAGTGCGTTGAGCACCGCGTCGACCGTCGCCGCGATCGCCATGAAGCCGATCCGGCGCTCGAGAAACGCTTCGACCGCGACTTCGTTCGCCGCGTTCAATGCGGCGCTCGCGATCCCGCCCTCTTCAAGCGCCTTCAGCGCGAGCGCGAGACACGGGAAGCGTGCGTAATCCGGCTTCTCGAACGACAGCTGCGCGATCTGCGCGAGGTCGAGCTGATCGACGCCGGCGTCGACGCGCTCCGGGAACGCGAGCGCGTGCGCGATCGGCGTACGCATGTCGGGGTTGCCGAGCTGCGCGAGCACCGACCCGTCGCGATACGACACCAGCGAATGGATCACGCTCTGCGGGTGGATCAGCACGTCGATCCGCTCGCCCGGCAGACCGAAGATCCAGTGCGCCTCGATCACCTCGAGGCCCTTGTTCATCATCGTCGCCGAATCGACGGAGATCTTGCGGCCCATCACCCAGTTCGGATGCTTGCACGCCTCGTCCGGCGTCACGTCGGCGAGCGTGGCCGGCTCGCGCGTGCGGAACGGGCCGCCCGACGCCGTCAGGATGATCTTCGAGATGCCGCCGTGCTCGTTCTCGTCGCGCGGCATGCACTGGAAGATCGCGTTGTGCTCGCTGTCGACCGGCAGCAGGATCGCGCCATGGTCGCGCACCGCGTCCATGAAGATCCCGCCCGACATCACCAGCGATTCCTTGTTCGCGAGCAGGATGCGCTTGCCCGCGCGCGCGGCCGCGAGGCTCGGCGCGAGGCCGGCCGCGCCGACGATCGCCGCGACGACCGTGTCGCAGCCGTCGCTCGCCGACACGTCGACGAGCGCCTGCGGACCATACAGCACCGTGGTCTTGCTGCCCGCGGCGCGCAGCTTTGCTTCGACGTGCGCGGCGGTCGCCGCGTCGCCGACCACCGCGACTTCCGGCGCGAAGCGCAGGCATTGCTCGACGAGCTTGTCGCCGTTGCGATGCGCGGTCAGCGCGTACACCGAAAAACGCTCGGGATGGCGGGCGACCACGTCGAGCGTGCTGTCTCCGATCGAGCCCGTGGAACCGAGCAGTGTCAGACGTTTTTGCATAACAGAGATAGTGGATTAACCAAGCAGCAGCATTGCGAGCGGCAGCACCGGCAGCAGCGCGTCGACGCGATCGAGCACGCCGCCGTGACCGGGCAGCAGCCCGCTGGAGTCTTTCACGCCGGCCTGGCGCTTGAGCAGCGACTCGAACAGATCGCCGATCACGCTGTAGACGACGAGCAGCGTCAGCGCGGCCCACGCACCGGGCATCCCGTAATGCGTGGCGAATGCGGAAAACAGGGTCGGCTCGAACCAGTGCGCGGCCATCGCGGCGCCCGCGACGACCATCACGGCGAGCCAGCCGCCGATCGCGCCCTCCCAGCTTTTGCCGGGACTGATCGTGATTGCGAGCTTACGCTTGCCGAACGCCTTGCCTGCGAAGTATGCGCCGATATCGGCGAGCCAGACGACCAGCAGCAGCGACAGCACGAACGGCACGCCCTGCGCACGTGCGGCGACGAGCGCGTGCCAGCAGGCCGCGAACACCACGAAGCCGGCCGCGAGCAGGAACGGCCGCCACACGGCGCCCGCGAGCAGCGGCTTGCGCCGCAGCGCGAACGGGCCGACCAGCAGCCAGAACACGCCGGCTGCCATGAAAAGAGGACGGGACGAAGCCGCGCCGACGCCGAGCGGCACGGTCGCCGCGAGCGCGAGCGCGGCGGCGAGCGCATAGACGACGGCGCCGGTCGCGCCGAGCTTCAGCAGCCGCGCCCATTCCCACGCGGCGAACACGAGCACGACGCCGATCAGCGCGCCGAAGCCGGCCAGCGGCGCGAACAGCGTCACCGGCAGCAGCACTGCCAGCATCACGACCGCCGTGATCACACGGGTCTTCAGCATGAAAGGGAATCGGCGTTTTGCGATTGCGGCTCGAGCTGGGCGCTGGTGCGCCCGAAACGGCGCTCGCGCTCGGTATACGACGCGATCGCATCGGCCAGCGCCGCGCCGTCGAAGTCCGGCCAGTATTTGTCGGTGAAGTAGAACTCGGCGTACGCGAGCTGCCACAGCAGGAAATTGCTGACGCGCTGCTCGCCGCCGGTGCGGATAAAGAGATCGGGCTCCGGCGCATAGGCCATCGCCAGGTGCGGCGCGAACGCTTCCTCGGTCACGTCGACCTCGCGGCCTTCGCGCACGGCCTGGGCGACGAGCTTCTTGGTCGCCTGCAGGATGTCCCAGCGGCCGCCGTAGTTCGCGGCGATCGTCAGCGTCAGGCGCGTGTTGCGCGCGGTCTTGGTTTCGGCGCGGCGGATCAGGTCGCGGATGCGCGGCTCGAAGCGATCGAGATCGCCGACCACCCGCAGGCGGATGCCGTTCGCATGCAGCTTGCCGATTTCGCGTTCGAGCGCGGTGATGAACAGCCGCATCAGGAACGACACTTCGTCGTTCGGGCGCCGCCAGTTCTCCGAACTGAACGCGAACAGCGTCAGATATTGGACGCCGGCGCGCGCACAGCCTTCGACCACCGACCGCACGGCGTCCACGCCGCGGGTGTGCCCGGCGACGCGCGGCAAGCGGCGTTCGGTTGCCCAACGGCCGTTGCCGTCCATGATGATCGCGATATGACGCGGCACGGCGCCGACGTCAGGCACGCGAACGGTAGAGCTGGTATAGGTCATGGCCGTTGAGACAGTAAGGCGGAATGAAGGCGGCGCGCGAGGACGGTCGTCAGACCGTCATGATCTCGGCTTCCTTGGTCTGCACGAGCTTGTCGACCTCGGCAACGTGCTTGTCCGTCAGCTTCTGCACGTCGTCGCTG
The DNA here is from genome assembly GCF_004368385.1 of Burkholderia sp. B10. Classification (NCBI taxonomy): domain Bacteria; kingdom Pseudomonadati; phylum Pseudomonadota; class Betaproteobacteria; order Burkholderiales; family Burkholderiaceae; genus Burkholderia; species Burkholderia sp. B10. Next base: position 28,383 of record NZ_PQMX01000024.1, read on the forward strand.
GCACGACGCTCGTCGTCTTCCGAGATTTCCTTGTCCTTCACGAGCTTCTTGAGCGCTTCGTTCGCGTCGCGACGCAGGTTGCGGATCGCAACCTTCGCCGTCTCGCCTTCGCTCTTGACCACCTTGGTCAGCTCGCGGCGGCGCTCTTCGGTCAGCGCGGGCATCGGCACGCGGATCAGATCGCCGGACGTGGCGGGATTCAGGCCGAGATCGGCTTCGCGGATGGCCTTCTCGACCTTCGCGACCATGTTCTTTTCCCACGGCTGCACGCCGATCGTGCGTGCGTCGACGAGCGTCAGGTTCGCAACCTGCGAGATCGGCACCATCGAACCGTAGTAATCGACCTGCACGTGATCGAGCAGACCGGTGTGCGCACGGCCCGTACGGATCTTTGCCAGATCGTTCTTGAACGCTTCGATCGAGCGCTGCATCTTCTGCTCTACGCCCTTCTTGACATCAGCGACACTCATTTCAACCTCCGAACCTTCCAACCTTCAAAGAACGCGGGCGGCGCCCGGCGCGTCACGCGCCTCGGCCGGCTGCCCACGCCGCTTGCCCGCATCCGCGGGAGTTTACACGTGGACGAGCGTACCTTCGTCCTCGCCCAGCACGATACGCTTGAGCGCACCCGGCTTGTTGATCGAAAACACGCGAATCGGCAGCTTCTGGTCGCGGCACAGCGCGAAGGCCGTCGCGTCCATCACCTGCAGATTGCGGCTGATCGCCTCGTCGAAGCTGATCGTCGTGTAGCGCGTGGCCGACGGATCCTTCTTCGGATCGGCAGAATATACGCCATCCACCTTGGTCGCCTTCAGCACCACCTCGGCGCCGACTTCCGAGCCGCGCAGCGCGGCGGCCGTGTCCGTCGTGAAGAACGGGTTGCCGGTGCCGGCCGCGAAGATCACGACCTTGCCTTCCTCGAGCTGACGGATCGCACGGGGCCGGATGTAGGGCTCGACGACCTGGTCCATCCGCAGCGCCGACTGCACGCGCGCGACGATACCGGCGTGGCGCATCGCGTCCTGCAGCGCCAGCGCGTTCATCATCGTCGCCAGCATCCCCATGTAGTCGGCCGTCGCACGGTCCATGCCGGCCGCGCCGCCCGCGACACCGCGGAAAATGTTACCGCCGCCGATCACGACGGCCAGCTGCGTACCGAGACCCACGACTTCGGCGATATCCGCCACCATCCGCTCGATCGTCGCGCGATTGATGCCGAAGGCATCGTCGCCCATCAGCGCTTCGCCGGAGAGTTTGAGGAGGACGCGTTTATAGGCATTGGACATAGGGGCTTCCGAGCGACGAGAGGATGACAACCACGAACTGTAGGGGCGAAATACTGATTCGGGCAAGCGCCGACGACCGGACCGGGGTTCCCGGCCGGCCGGCGGCGGCGCCGGCCGCGGCGGAGCGGACGCCCGCCGCGGATACTGCCTGACTGCTTACTGCTGCTTTGCTGCTGCGACTTGCGCGGCCACTTCGGCGGCGAAGTCGTCCTGACGCTTCTCGATGCCTTCGCCGACGACGAACAGCGCGAACTTCTGCACTGCCGCATCCGCCGCCTTCAGCATCTGCTCGATCGTCTGCTTGTCGTTCTTCACGAACGTCTGGTTCAGCAGCGACACTTCCTTCAGGTACTTCTGGACGCTGCCGTCGACCATCTTCGCGACGATTTCGGCCGGCTTGCCCGATTCGGCAGCCTTCTGCTCGGCCACGCGGCGTTCCGTGTCGATCAGTTCAGCCGGGACGTCGGCTGCCGACAGGGCGACCGGCTTCATTGCCGCGATGTGCATCGCGACGTCCTTGCCGACCTGCTCTTCGGCACCCGTGTACTCGACGATCACGCCGATGCGCGCGCCGTGCAGGTACGTGGCGATCTTGTTCGCGGTTTCGAAGCGAACGAAACGGCGGATCGAGACGTTTTCGCCGATCTTGCCGATCAGCGCCAGACGGACTGCGTCGACCGTCGAGCCGTCGAGCGGCAGCGCCGACAGCGCAGCCACGTCGGCCGGGTTTTGCGTCGCGACGAGTTCTGCAACCGTCTTCGAGAATGCGAGGAAGTCGTCGTTCTTCGCGACGAAGTCGGTTTCGCAGTTCAGCTCGACCAGCGCGCCGGCATTGCCGCCGACGAACGATGCGACGACGCCTTCGGCCGTCACGCGCGATGCGGCCTTGCTCGCCTTGTTGCCGAGCTTGACGCGCAGCAGCTCTTCGGCCTTGGCCAGATCGCCGTCGGCTTCCGTCAGCGCCTTCTTGCACTCCATCATCGGTGCATCGGTCTTTGCGCGCAGTTCTGCCACCATGCTTGCGGTAATTGCCGCCATCATTCGCTCCTTGAGTCTGTATTCACCACACCGCCCGCTTGGACGCGAACGGCCGAATTTCGTTTCCGGACCCGCGCCGTTTCGGCGCGATCAGGTCCGGCGCACAAGCTTAAAAAAAGGGGGCCTGTTGAGAGCCCCCTTTTTGCGCCGGCTCGGGGCCAGTTACGCGTTTTCCTCGACGTATTCGTCGTCGCCGCGCACGGCCTGGACCACTTCGTTGACCGCGTTCGCACGGCCTTCGAGGATCGCGTCGGCCACGCCTTGCGCGTACAGCGCAACGGCCTTGCTCGAGTCGTCGTTACCCGGGATCACGTAGTCCACACCTTCCGGCGAGTGGTTCGTGTCGACCACGGCGATGACCGGCACGCCCAGCTTGTTCGCTTCGGTGACGGCAATCTTGTGGTAGCCGACGTCGATGACGAAGATCGCGTCCGGAATGCCGCCCATGTCCTTCACGCCGCCGATCGACTTTTGCAGCTTGGCGATTTCGCGTTCGAACAGCAGCGCTTCCTTCTTGCTCATCTTTTCGGTTTCACCCGCTTCGACGGCCGCTTCCATGTCCTTCAGGCGCTTGATCGACACCTTCAGCGTCTTGAAGTTGGTCATCATGCCGCCGAGCCAGCGTGCGTTGACGTACGGCATGCCCGCACGTTGCGCTTCCTGGGCGATCGTGTCACGCGACTGGCGCTTCGTGCCGACGAACAGGATCGTGCCGCGGTTCGCTGCCAGCTGGCGCACGTACTTCTGTGCGTCCGTGAACATCGGCAGCGTCTTTTCGAGGTTGATGATGTGAATCTTGTTGCGGTGACCGAAAATGAACGGAGCCATCTTCGGGTTCCAGAAGCGCGTCTGGTGACCGAAGTGGACACCGGCTTCCAGCATTTGGCGCATCGTGACTGCCATGTAAATTCTCCACGAGGGTTGGGTCTTAAGCCGGCTGCCGTACCGCCGCGCGAGCGCCCCGAAGGACCGCCATTCCGCGCGGCCGGCACCCTGGTTGCGCCGGCTTGCGATTCGGCACGTGCGAATGCGCGTGCCGCAAGTCCTTCATCTCGATGCCACCCCAAAAAGCGGGCAACGTTCGGCATTTGGATGTCGACTTAGCCAAAGAGTATAGCATGCCGATTTGTCACCTCTCAAGTCGCGCACCACTTTCGCCTGCCGTGCGGCTGCCGGCCGAACAATCGGCGAAAACCCGCACGCGCCCGATCGGCAGGGGCTGCGACCGCAGCCATAAGGTGCGATAATCCGTCAATTCACCGCATTCCAGGCATACCTCGATGGCTATTACGCTCAAAAACGAACACGACATCGCGCAGATGCGTGTCGCCTGCCGTCTCGCGAGCGAAGTGCTCGACTTCATCACGCCGCACGTCGTCGCGGGCGTCACGACCGCCGAGCTCGATCGGCTCTGTCACGAATTCATGCTGAACGAGCAGGGCACCGTCCCCGCGCCGCTCAACTATCAGCCGCCCGGCTATCCGCCGTACCCGAAGGCCACCTGCATTTCGGTCAACGACGTGATCTGCCACGGCATTCCGGGCGAGAAGGTGCTGAAGAACGGCGACGCGCTGAACATCGACATCACCGTGATCAAGAACGGCTACTTCGGCGACACCAGCCGGATGTTCATCGTCGGCGAAGGCTCGATCCTCGCGAAGCGCCTGGTGCAGACGACCTACGAGTGCATGTGGCTCGGCATCGACCAGGTCAAGCCCGGCGCGCACCTCGGCGACATCGGCCACGCGATCCAGAAACATGCGGAAGCGCAGGGCTACAGCGTCGTGCGCGAATACTGCGGCCACGGCATCGGCACGGTGTTCCACGAAGATCCGCAGGTCGTCCACTACGGCCGGCCGGGCACCGGCATCGAGCTGAAGGCCGGGATGATCTTCACGATCGAGCCGATGATCAACGCCGGCAAGCGCGACATCCGCACGATGCCCGACCAGTGGACGGTCAAGACGCGCGATCGCAGCCTGTCCGCGCAATGGGAGCACACGGTGCTCGTGACCGACACCGGCTACGAAGTGCTGACCGTGTCGGCCGGCACGCCGGCGCGCCCCGTGTTCGCGCAACCGGCCGCCGCGGTCTGAGCGCCGCCGCGCCGCCCGCCCCACCCAGCTTTCTCATCTGAACGGCCGCCCATGAGCGCTCACGCCGCCCCCTCGCCCGAAGCGCTGTCGCGGCGCGCCGAATTCAAGGCCGCCAAGGCCGACCTGCTCGAGCGCTTTCGCAGCGCGACCAACGTCACGTCGCTGATGCACGCGCTGTCGAAACTCACCGACAGCGCACTGAAACGCGTATGGGACGACTGCGGGCTGCCCGCGACGCTCGCGCTGGTCGCCGTCGGCGGCTACGGGCGCGGCGAACTCGCGCCCCACTCCGACGTCGACATCCTCGTCCTGCTGCCCGATGCGCACGATCCGGCGCTCGATGCGCGCATCGAGCGCTTCATCGGGATGGCGTGGGATCTCGGCCTCGAGATCGGCAGCAGCGTACGGACGGTCGCGCAATGTATCGAAGAGGCGTCGCAGGACGTCACCGTGCAGACCTCGCTGCTCGAGGCGCGCCGCATCTTCGGCAGCACCGCGTTGTTCGAGCGCTTCACCGTTCGCTATCACGAAGAGGCGCTCGATGCGCGCGCCTTCTTCACCGCGAAGGTGCTCGAGATGCGTCAGCGCCACGCGAAGTTCCAGGACACGCCGTACAGCCTCGAACCGAACGTGAAGGAAAGCCCCGGCGGGCTGCGCGACCTGCAGACCATCCTCTGGATCGCACGCGCGGCAGGCTTCGGCAGCAGCTGGCGCGAGCTCGACACGCGCGGCCTCATCACCGAGCGCGAGGCGCGCGAGCTGCGCCGCAACGAAGGGTTCCTGAAGGCGCTGCGCGCGCGGCTGCACGTGATCGCCGGCCGCCGTCAGGACGTGCTCGTGTTCGACCTGCAGACGCAGGCTGCCGAGAGCTTCGGCTATCGGCCGACGCAGGCCAAGCGCGCGAGCGAGCAGCTGATGCGCCGCTACTACTGGGCGGCGAAGGCCGTCACGCAGCTCGCGACGATCCTGATCCAGAACATCGAGGCGCAGCTGTTCCCCGCGACGAGCGGCATCACGCGCGTGCTGTCGCACGATCGCTTCGTCGAGAAGCAAGGCATGCTCGAGATCGTCGACGACGGCGTGTTCGAGCGCCATCCCGACGCGATCCTCGAAGCGTTCCTGCTGTACGAGACGACGCGCGGCGTGAAGGGCCTGTCGGCCCGCACGCTGCGCGCGCTGTACAACTCGCGCGAAATCATGAACGACACGTGGCGGCGCGATGCACAGAACCGCCACACGTTCATGCAGATCCTGCAGCAGCCCGAAGGCATCACGCATGCGTTCCGGCTGATGAACCAGACCAGCGTGCTCGGCCGCTATCTGCTGAATTTTCGCCGCATCGTCGGCCAGATGCAGCACGACCTATATCACGTGTACACGGTCGACCAGCACATCCTCATGGTGTTGCGCAACATCCGCCGCTTCGCGGTGGCCGAGCATGCGCACGAATATCCGTTCTGCAGCCAGCTGATCGGCAATTTCGAGCGCCCGTGGGTGCTCTACGTCGCGGCGCTGTTCCACGACATCGCGAAGGGCCGCGGCGGCGATCACTCGACGCTCGGCATGGCCGACGCGCGACGCTTCTGCCGCGAACACGGCATCGGCGGCGACGATGCGGCGCTGATCGTATGGCTGGTCCAGCATCACCTGACGATGAGCCAGGTCGCGCAGAAGCAGGACACGAGCGACCCGGAAGTGATCAAGCGCTTCGCCGCGATCGTCGGCAACGAACGCTACCTGACCGCGCTCTATCTGCTGACCGTTGCCGATATCCGCGGCACCAGCCCGAAGGTGTGGAACACCTGGAAGGGCAAGCTGCTCGAGGATCTGTACCGCATCACGCTCGCGGTGCTCGGCGGCGCGAAGCCCGACGCGCATTCGGAACTGAAGTCGCGCCAGGAGCAGGCGCTCGCGTTGCTGCGCCTCGAGACCGTGCCCGACGACGCGCATCGCGCGCTGTGGGATCAGCTCGACGTCGGCTTCTTCCTGCGTCACGACGCGGCCGACATCGCGTGGCAGACGCGCGTGCTGTACCGCCACGTGAACGCCGAGACCGCGATCGTGCGGGCGCGGCCGTCGCCGATCGGCGACGCGCTGCAGGTGCTCGTGTACGTGAAGGACCGCCCCGACCTGTTCGCGGGCATCTGCGCGTATTTCGACCGCAACGGGCTGTCGGTGCTCGATGCCCGCGTCAGCACGACGCGGCACGGCTACGCGCTCGACAACTTCATCGTCACGCAGACCGAGCGCGACGTGCGCTACCGCGACATCGCGAATCTCGTCGAACAGCAGCTCGCGACGCGGCTCGCCGAAACCGCGCCGCTGCCGGAGCCGTCGAAGGGCCGCCTGTCGCGACTGTCCCGCACTTTTCCGATCACGCCGCGCGTCGACCTGCGGGCCGACGAGCGCGGCCAGTACTACATCCTGTCCGTGTCCGCGAACGACCGGCCGGGCCTTCTCTATTCGATCGCGCGCGTGCTGGCCGAGCATCGGGTCGGCGTCCATGCGGCGCGGATCAATACGCTCGGCGAACGCGTCGAGGACATCTTCCTGCTCGATGGTGCCGGCCTGTCCGACAACCGCCTGCAGATCCAGCTTGAAACCGAATTGCTGCGCGCGATCGCAGTCTGAATGAATCCCAGCGTTTATGCGCACCAAATTGACCGTCAAGAATCCGCGGCCGGCGTCGCCGACCCGCGCACCCGTCCGCTCCGGCAGCCTCGTCGCCCGCAAGGCCGTGCGCCCCGCCGCGCCGGCCCCCGGCGACAAGCCGCCGCGTGCGCAGAAGCCCGCCGCGGCCGGCGCCGGCAAGCGTGCCGCCGAGTCGCGCGATGCACAACGGCCGGGCGCGGATCGCGCGCCGGCGAAGCGCGCGCCGCGTGACGCCGGCGCAGCGCGCGGCGACGCGCGGCCGTACCGCAGCGCCGACGGCAAGCCGGAGGCGCGGCCGCGCCGTGCAGGCGCCGAAGGCGGTGCGCGTGCGCCGTATCGCGACAAGGATGCCGGCGAAGGCGCGAAGCGCAGCTTCGGCGAACGTCGTGCGACCGGCGACCGTCCGGCGCGTCCCGCTCGCGATGACGATCGCCCGCGCCGCACAGGTGGCGAAGGCGGCGCACGCGCGCCGTATCGCGACAAGGCAGCCGGTGAAGGCGCGAAGCGCAGCTTCGGCGACCGTCCGGCGCGTCCCGCACGCGATGACGATCGCCCGCGCCGCGCAGGTAGCGAAGGCGGCGCACGCGCGCCATATCGCGACAAGGCGGCCGGTGAAGGCGCGAAGCGCAGCTTCGGCGACCGTCCGGCGCGTCCCGCACGCGATGACGATCGCCCGCGCCGCGCAGGTAGCGAAGGCGGCGCACGCGCGCCGTATCGCGACAAGGCAGCCGGTGAAGGTGCGAAGCGCAGCTTCGGCGACCGCCCCGCACGTCCCGCTCGCGACGACGATCGCCCGCGCCGCGCAGGCGCCGAAGGCGGCGCACGTACGCCGTATCGCGACAAGGCAGCCGGTGAAGGCGCAAAACGCAGCTTCGGCGACCGCCCCGCACGTCCCGCACGCGATGACGATGCACGCCCGCGCCGCGCAGGCGCCGAAGGCGGCGCACGCGCGCCTTACCGCGACAAGGATGCCGGCGCAGGCGCAAAACGCAGCTTCGGCGACCGCCCCGCGCGCCCGGCACGCCCCACCGAGCGCAGCAGCACCGAGCGCCGCACGAGCAGCCCCGCACTGAAAACCACCCAGCCGGTCAAGCACCGCGCCGCCGACATCGATCACGGTGACGAAACGGGCCTGATGCGGCTGTCGAAGCGCATGTCGGAACTCGGCCTGTGCTCGCGTCGCGAAGCCGACGAATGGATCGAACAGGGTTGGGTCCTCGTCGACGGCGAACGCATCGACACGCTCGGCACCAAGGTGCGCCCGGATCAGAAGATCGAGATCGACGAGCGCGCAAGCGCCGCGCAGGCCGCGCAAGTGACGATCCTGCTGCACAAGCCGGTCGGATATGTGTCGGGCCAGGCGGAAGACGGCTACGAGCCTGCGGCGGTGCTGATCACGCGCGCGAACCAGTGGAGCGGCGACCGTTCGCAGATTCGCTTCTCGCCGCAGCACCTGCACGCGCTCGCGCCGGCGGGACGGCTCGACATCGATTCGACCGGGCTGCTCGTGCTGACGCAGAACGGCCGGATCGCGAAGCAGCTGATCGGCGAGCAGTCGGACATCGACAAGGAATATCTGGTGCGCGTGCGTTACGGCGAACACCTGATCGACATCGATCAGCACTTCCCCGCCGAATCGCTCGCGAAGCTGCGCCACGGCCTCGAGCTCGACGGCGTCCCGCTGAAGCCGGCGATGGTCAGCTGGCAGAACGGCGAGCAGTTGCGCTTCGTGCTGCGCGAAGGCAAGAAGCGTCAGATCCGCCGCATGTGCGAGATGGTCGGCCTCGAAGTGATCGGCCTGAAGCGCGTGCGGATGGGCCGCGTGATGCTCGGCGCGCTGCCGCAAGGCCAGTGGCGCTATCTGTCGCCCGACGAGTCGTTCTGACGGCCCGCACGCGCTTGCCGCGAGCACGAAGAACAAAGCCCGCTGCACGCGGGCTTTGTTCGTTTACAGCGGGACATCGCCGCGCGATCGTCAGTCGTCGTCGCTCGGATCGAGCCCGGGGAACAGCACGTCGGTGAACCCGAAGCGCGTGAAATCGGTGATCCGCATCGGATAGAGTTTGCCGATCAGATGATCGTATTCGTGCTGCACGACGCGCGCATGGAAGCCTTCGGCGACGCGGTCGATCTTCGCGCCGAACTGGTCGTAGCCGACGTAGCGGACCTTCGCATAACGGCTCACCACGCCGCGCATGCCGGGCACCGACAGGCAGCCCTCCCAGCCCTCCTCCATGTCCGGCGGCATGTATTCGACCTTCGGATTGATCAGCACCGTCTCGGGCACCGGCGGCGCGTCCGGATAGCGGTTGTTGTTGCCGAAGCCGAAGATGATGATCTGCAGCCCGATGCCGATCTGCGGCGCGGCGAGCCCCGCTCCGTTCGCGTGATGCATCGTCTCGAACATGTCCGCGACGATCTCGTGCAGTTCCGGCGTATCGAACTGTCCGACCGGCTCGGCGATTTCGAGCAGGCGCGGGTCGCCCATCTTCAGGATCTCGCGAATCATTGCGTATTGCCCTCCAGGAGTTGGTGCAGTCCGTCTTCGTCGAGCACCGGGATGCCGAGTTCCTCGGCCTTCGCGAGCTTGCTGCCGGCTTCGGCGCCCGCGACCACGTAATCCGTCTTCTTCGATACCGATCCGGCCACCTTCGCGCCGGCCGCTTCGAGCATCTCCTTCGCCGCGTCGCGCGTGAGCGTCGGCAAGGTGCCGGTCAGCACGACCGTCTTGCCGGCGAGCACGCCTTGCGGCGCCTTCGGCGCGGGCGGCCCTTCCGGCCACGTGACCTTGCCGGGCGCGCGCAACTGGTCGATCACCGTGCGGTTGTGCTCCTCCGCGAAGAACTGGTGGATCGACTCGGCGACGATCGGCCCGACGTCGTTGACTTCGAGCAGTTCCTCGATCGACGCGTCCATGATCGGATCGAGCGAGCCGAAATGCTTCGCGAGATCCTTCGCGGTCGATTCGCCGACGTGGCGAATGCCGAGCCCGTAAATGAAGCGCGCGAGCGTCGTGTGCTTCGCCTTCTCGAGCGAATCGAGCAGATTCTGCGCGGACTTTTCGGCGAAGCGGTCGAGCTCCGCGAGCGTCGCGAAACCGAGATTGAACAGGTCGGCCGGCGTGCGCACGAGGTTCAGCTCGACCAGCTGATCGATGATCTTCTCGCCGAGCCCGTCGATGTCGAGCGCGCGGCGCTGCGCGAAGTGCCACAGCGCCTGCTTGCGCTGCGCCGGGCAGAACAGGCCGCCCGTACAGCGCGCGATCGCCTCGTCCGGCAGGCGCTCGATCTTCGAGCCGCACACCGGGCACTCGGTCGGCATCACGAATTCGGCCGCGTCGGCCGGCCGGCGCTCGAGCAGCGCGCCGACGACCTCCGGAATCACGTCGCCTGCGCGCCGCACGATCACGGTGTCGCCGATCCGGATGTCCTTGCGGCGCACTTCGTCCTCGTTGTGCAGCGTCGCGTTGGTCACCGTCGCGCCGCCGACGAACACCGGCTCGAGCCGCGCGACCGGCGTGATCGCGCCGGTGCGGCCGACCTGCACGTCGATCGCGACGAGCTTCGTCAGCGCTTCCTGCGCGGGGAATTTGTGCGCGAGCGCGAAGCGCGGCGCGCGCGATACGAAGCCGAGGCGGTCCTGCTCGTCGCGCCGGTTCACCTTGTAGACGACGCCATCGATGTCGTACGGCAGCGATTCGCGCCGCTCGCCGACCTTGCGGAAGAATTCGAGCAGCCCCTGCGCGCCGCGCACGACGGCGCGTTCGCGGTTCACCGGCAGGCCGAGCGCTTCGTACCAGTCGAGCAGCGCGCTGTGGGTATCGGGCATCGGCATCCCGTCGAGCACGCCGATCCCGTACGAGAAGAACGACAGCGGACGCTGCGCGGTGATCTTCGGATCGAGCTGGCGCAGGCTGCCGGCCGCCGCGTTGCGCGGGTTCGCGAATTCGCGCTGCTCGGCCGCCCGCTGGCGTTCGTTCAGGCGCGCGAAATCGCGTTTGAACATCAGCACTTCGCCGCGCACGTCGAGCAGCGCGGGCACGTGGGCGCCCTTCAGCTTCAGCGGAATCGAGCGGATCGTGCGCACGTTCTCGGTCACGTCCTCGCCGGTCGTGCCGTCGCCGCGCGTCGACGCCTGCACGAACACGCCGCGCTCGTAGCGCAGCGAAATGGCGAGCCCGTCGAACTTCAGCTCGCACGCGTATTCGACGGGGTCCGTCACCGAGCCGGCGAGATCGGTCGGCTTGTCGAGCGCATCGGCGACGCGCTTGTCGAACGCGACGATGTCGTCGTCGCTGAAGCCGTTGTTCAGCGACAGCATCGGCGCGTCGTGAACGACCGGCGTGAACCCGCTCGCCACTGCGCCGCCGACGCGCTGCGTCGGCGAATCGGGCGTCACGAGTTCGGGATGATCGGCTTCGAGCTGCTGCAGCTCGCGAAACAGCCGATCGTATTCGGCGTCGGGCAGGTCCGGCTGATCGAGCACGTAGTAGGCGTAGTTCGCCCGCTCGAGTTGGTCGCGCAGCCACGCGGCGCGCGCGTCGGGCTGGCTGGCTGGCGGTTCGGCTTGGGTTCGGGCCATGCTGGCGGCAGGTGCGTTCTGAAAAATCGGAATTCCGATTATCTCAGTTTGACGCCGCGACGTGGGCGCGCGATGCGCGCCCGCGCCGGCCCGCCGCGCGGATGCGGCACTGCAGCGACGCGCAGCGGCGTCGCGGCCGCTGCGCGCCGAACGCGTTACTGGCTGAACAGACGGCGCGTGACCGGCGAGCCGGCCGGAATGCCGGCTTCCTCGAGCTTCGCGTACAGCTTCATCAGCTGCTGGTCGATCGCGACCAGCGCCGACTCCGGCAGCGGCCGGCGCGAATCGTCGACGACCCGCGCGCCGATGCGCTCGGACAGCGACTTCGCGTAGTCGCACATCAGCCGGAACGGCAGGATGTCCTCTTCGGCGACCGGCACGTCGAGCACCAGCGTGATCATGTTGCCGCCCTTGTACGTCAGGTCGTCGCGCAGGAAGTTGGTGTCGCCGAACTGCAGCATGAACACCGGGTTCTGCTTCGCGTCGAGCTTCACGAAACGCGTGCCGTCGCGCGACAGCAGGAGCCCGTCCTGCGACGCGACGGCCTGCACGTAGTTCGCCGACCACGGCGCGCCGTCCGACATCACGTTGATCGACAGCTGCGCGTCGCACTGCGCGGCGAATCCGTCGAGCTCGCGCGCCATCGCGACCGTTTCCATCATGTCGGGGAATTCCGGCGCGCCGTCAATCGCGTCGGCGAACTGCTGGACACCCGTCACGAACTCGGAGAACTCGAGCTCGTTGAGCGCGCCGCTGCGGTTCGCGAGCTGCGCGGCCGCGCGCAGTTCCTCGTAGCGAACGCCGTTCTGCAGCAGCTCCCACTGACCGCCTTCCGGCTTGCCTTCGATATGCACGGGCTTGCTGCCCGCGCGCCGCAGCCGCTGCGCGACCGGCAGGATCTTGTCGCCCGGCAGCGGTGCGCCGAGCCGGATCGGCACGATGCAGTCGATGCGGCGATCGACGATCGCGGGCGGAGCCGACGAGATGGTCGTCGCGGCCGGCAGCACCGGCTCGACGTGCTCGTCGTCCGCTACGCCGGCGGCCGGCGCTTCGTGCGCGGCGGCGGCCGGCGTGCCTTCGTCGGCGGCCCGCTCGGCCACGCCGTCGGACCCGGCCGACACATCGGCGCCGACGCCGACGCTCTCGGCCTGCAGGTCGACCGGCTCATCGGCCGGCGCCACGCCGCCGAACGTCGGCTCTACGCGTGCGGCTTCCGACGCCGCGCTCGCGGCCGGGGCGGGCGCAGGCGCTGCCGGTTCGCGGCGCACCGGCTGGCGCACCGGCTCGATGAACGGCAGCTCTTCGTCGCGCTCGGGGCGGTTCATCGCGTCGGCCGCCTCTTCCGGCATCGGACGCGGCATCCTGCGCCGCACCTTCGCACCCTGCCATGCGTTGTAGACCACGACGCCGCCCACCACGACGGCGCCCGCGCCGATCAAACCGAGTGTCAACTCGTCCATGCACGCTCCATCAGCAATTCTTTTTCGTCGGAACCGCGAACGGGCGCCCATGCGCCGCGCGAACGCGGTCCGGTTTCGTCAAACGTCAATTCTGGGCAAAACCCGCGGCGGTTTCCATGTCCACCGCGACGATGCGCGACACGCCCTGCTCCTGCATCGTCACGCCGATCAGCTGCTGCGCCATCTCCATCGCGATCTTGTTGTGCGAGATGAACAGGAACTGCGTCTTGTCGGACATCGCGCGCACGAGGTTCGCGAAACGCTCGGTGTTCGCGTCGTCGAGCGGCGCGTCGACCTCGTCGAGCAGACAGAACGGCGCCGGATTCAGCTGGAACATCGCGAACACCAGCGCGGTCGCGGTGAGCGCCTTCTCGCCGCCCGACAGCAGGTGGATCGTCGCGTTCTTCTTGCCCGGCGGCTGCGCCATCACCTGCACGCCCGCGTCGAGGATCTCGTCGCCCGTCATGATCAGCTTCGCCTGGCCGCCGCCGAACAGGCGCGGGAACAGATCGCTGAAATGGCGGTTGACCTCGTCGAAGGTGCCTTGCAGCAGCGTGCGGGTTTCCTGGTCGATCTTGTGGATCGCGTCCTCGAGCGTCGTGATCGCGTCGGTCAGGTCGGCCGACTGCGCGTCGAGGAACACCTTGCGCTCGCTCGCCGCCTTCAGCTCGTCGAGCGCGGCCATGTTGACCGGGCCGAGTGCGTTGATCGCGTTGTTCAGGCGCGTGACTTCGCCCTGCAGGTACGACGGCTTCAGATCGGGCGTGAGCTTCTCGCGCAGCGCTTCCTCGTCGACCTCGGCCGCCGCGAGCTGCTCGGCGAACTGCTCGACCGCGAGGCGCGCGGCCTGCTCCTTCAGCTGCAGCTCGGTGATGCGGTCGCGCAGCGGCTGCAGCGAACGCTCGGCGACGAGGCGCTGCTCGTCCGATGCGCGCAGCTTCGCGGTCAGGTCGTCGAGTTCGAGCCGCGCGGCCTGCAGCGCCTGCTCCTTCGCCGCGCGAATCTCGAGCGCGTCCTGCAGGCCCGTGTGCGCGGTCTGCTCGTTGATCGTTTCGAGTTCCGCGCGTGCGTCCTCGAGCGACACGGCGACGCGCTCGCTCTGCTCGTGCGCGACCTGGATGCTGCGCTTGAGCTCGTCGATGCGCGTGACCGCGTTGCGCGCCGCGAAGCGCGCGTCGTTCGCGCCGCGCTCGAGATCGCGCGCTTCCTGACGCGCCTGCGTCAGCGATTCGTCCAGCGCCTCGAAGGCGAGCTGGTTGTCCTCGAAGCGCGCCTGCAGCTCCGCCAGTTCGCCGTCGAAACGCTCGAAGTTGGCTTCCGATTCCGCCCGCAACGCACGCTGCTCGTCGATCTGCGCGCCGATTTCCTCGAGCTCCTCGCGGATCTGCGTACTGCGCTGCGTGTAGCGCTCGTGCGCTTGCGCGAGCTTCAGCACGTCCATCTGCAGCGCATGCACGCGCTGCGTCGCGCGGTCGGCCTGCGCGCGCACGTCGCCGAGCGCCTGCGCAGCCTGCGTGTGCGCGGCCTCCGCGCGCACGGCGGCGGTGCGCGCCTCGTCGGCGAGCAGCGCCTGCGCCCGCACCTGGCGCGCGAGGTTCTCGATTTCCTGCTGGCGGGCCAGCATCCCGGCCTGCTCCGAATCGGCCGCGTACAACTGCACGCCGACCCGCGTCACGATGTGACCGGCCTTCACGACGAACGCACCGCCTGCCGGCAGTTGCGCACGCGTCGCGAGCGCCTGCGCGACGTCGTCGGCGACGTACACGTTGCCGAGCCAGTCGTTCAGCACCGCGCGGATGCCCGCATCGTCGATGCGCACGAGCGACAGCACCGGGCGCAGCCCGGCTGCGGCGACCGGCGGCTCGCCCGCAGTGGGCGGCGCGTAGAACGCGAGCTTCGCGGGCGGCGCATCGGTGGCGAACGCCTTCACCCAGTCGAGATTCGACACTTCGAGCGCCGCGAGGCGCTCGCGCAGCACGGCTTCGAGCGCGGCTTCCCAGCCGGCTTCGACATGCAGCTTCTTCCACAGCCGCGGCAGCGCGCCGAGCTCGTGCTTGTCGAGCCACGGCTGGATCTTGCCTTCGGTCTGCACGTTCTCCTGCAGCTGCTTGAGCGCGGCGAGGCGCGCCTCGAGCTGGTGAATCTGCGCGCTCTCGGCCTGCACGCGCTCGTGCGCGGCGCGGCGTTCGCCGTCGAGCCGCGGCAGCGTCTCCTGCGCATCGGCCAGACGCGCCTGCGCTTCGGCGAGCACCTCTTCCTGCTCGGCGAGCTGCATGCGCAGCTCCTCGAGCTGCGCCTCGTCGGGCGCGTCGAGACCGCCGGCCTCCGACTTCAGCCGCTCGTGGCGCTGCTGCAGCTGTTGCAGCTGCTGGTCGGCGTTGCGCTGGTGTGCGGCTTCGAGCTTCAGCGACTGTTCGGTCTGCGCGATGCGCGCGCGCTCGTCGTTGAGCTGCGCCTGCGCGTCGCGCCATTTCGCTTCGAGCGCCGGCAGCGCGTCATGCTTGGCGGCGGCCGCGTCCTCGGCCAGCGCGGCCTTTTCGTCGGCGATCGCGCGCGCTTCTTCCGCTTCCTCGAGCTCGTCCTGCGCCTTCTCGGCCTGCGCGCGCCATTGCTCGCGCTGCGCGTTCAGCGCGGCGATCTGCGCCTGCACGCGGTTGCGCGATTCGACGATGAACTTGATCTCGGCCTCGAGGCGGCTCACTTCGGCGTTCGCCTCGTAGAGCGCGCCCTGCGCGCCCTGCATCGCGTCGCTCGCCGAGTAATGCGCGACGCGCAGCGTCTCGAGCTGCGCCTCGACTTCGCGCAGCTTGGCGGTCTGCGCGTCGAGGTCGATCTGCGCCTGCTCGATCGCGCGCTGCTGCTTCTGCTGCTCGCCCGCGGCCTCGTTCTTGCGCAGCAGCCACAACAGCCGCTGCTTCTCCTCGCCGTCGGCGACGAGTTCCTTGTACCTGGTGGCGACGACGGCCTGCGCCTCGAGCTTCTCGAGGTTCGCGCCGAGTTCGCGCACGATGTCCTCGACGCGCGTCAGGTTCTCGCGCGTGTCGTGCAGGCGGTTCTCGGTCTCGCGGCGGCGTTCCTTGTACTTCGACACGCCGGCGGCTTCTTCGAGGAACACGCGCAGTTCTTCGGGCTTCGCCTCGATGATCCGCGCGATCATCCCCTGGCCGATGATCGCGTATGCGCGCGGGCCGAGGCCGGTGCCGAGGAAGATGTCCTGGATGTCGCGACGCCGCGCCGGCAGGTTGTTGATGTAGTAGCTCGACGTGCCGTCGCGCGTGAGCACGCGCTTCACGGCGATCTCGCCGTACTGGCCCCACTGGCCGGCCGCGCGGCCGTCGGAGTTGTCGAAGATCAGTTCGACGCTCGCCCGGCTGCCGGGCTTGCGGGCGGTCGAGCCGTTGAAGATCACGTCCTGCATCGACTCGCCGCGCAGCTCGGACGCGCGCGACTCGCCGAGCACCCAGCGCACGGCATCGATGATGTTGGACTTGCCGCATCCGTTCGGGCCGACCACGCCGACGAGCTGGCCCGGAACCTGGAAATGCGTGGGATCGACGAAGGATTTGAAGCCAGCGAGTTTGATCGAGCTCAGACGCACGGCGGTATCGGATGTGAAGAAGAGGTGAAACGGACGGAGCCGCGCGGTGCGGGGCCAAATGCCCCGTATGCGCGATGCGCCCCGGAATTCAAAAACGGGGCCGCGCGCATTTCCAGCGTTGGGCCCCGCAAACGGCGTTCATCATACCATCGCGCGTGCACCGTCCCGCCCGTCGCCGGGTTCGCCGGACTTCGGCGCCGCACGATGCACGCGGCTCGACAGCAGCGTCGCGAGCACGATGCACGCGCCGCCCGCCCACTCGCGCGCGCTCGGCAGTTCATTCGCGAACACCCACGCCGACAGCGCGGTGATCACGATCTCGAACAGCATGATGATCGATGCGCGGTTCGCCGGCACGCGCGCGAGCCCGTACTGGACCAGCAGGTTGTTGGCGGCCATCGTCACGCCGATCGCGACGACGATCGAGGCGGCGAGCCCGAGGTGGCCGCCGGCCGGCGCGGCCGGCAGCCCTTCGACCAGCGACGCGATCGCGCCGAACACCGCCGCGCCGCCGAACAGCGTCGCGGTACGCATCTCGGCGCGGATCTGCGGCACTTCACGGCTCGCCTTGATCACCAGCACGTTGCTCATCGCGAAACTGAGCCCGGCCGCGAGCCCCGCCCATTCCGCCGGATTGGCCGGCAGCGGCAAGCCGAGCGCCGGCGACCACAGCATCAGCATCGCGCCGCCGATCGACAGCGCCGCGAGCCCGGCGCCGGCCCAGGTGAGCCGCTCGCGCAGCAGGAAGTGCGCGTAGATCGCCGTCCATGCCGGCGTCAGATAGAACAGCAGCATCACGCGCAGCACTTCGCCGTGCATCGTGCCCCATACGAAGCCGAGATTCGTCACGCCGGCCGTGATCGCGATGCCCGGCAGCACCCAGTGCCAGCGCAGCGTCGCGATGGTGCGGCGCCGCACGACGATCACGAACAGGAACGCGACCGCGCTCGTCAGCGCGCTGGCGAGCGTGCCGGTCAGCCCCAGCGACGCGAGGATGCGCAGCGGATACCAGATCAGGCCCCACACCGATGCGCCGATCAGGATGGCGAGCGTCGGCAGGCTGCCGCGTACCGCGTTGTTCATGTGCTTCGATACCCTTGGTTCGCCCGCCCCGGCCGCCGTCGCGGCGGGCCGTGAGCGCATGGCGTCACGTTATAATCGTCGGTCGCGAGCCGCGCGCCTTCCGCGCCCGTTCGCAACCGTGCGGCCTGCGCGCCGCTCCTTTCGCTCCAACCGGCCGCGATGGCCGCTTCGCCCGTGAACCCTCGACTCGACTCGCTCCAGCCCTATCCCTTCGAAAAGCTGCGCGCCCTGTTCAAGGACGTGACGCCGACCGCCGGCCTGAAACCGATCAGCTTCGGCATCGGCGAGCCCAAGCACCCGACCCCGGCGCTGATCCGCGAGGCCGTCGTCGCATCGCTCGACGGCCTCGCGTCGTACCCGGCCACGGCCGGCTCGGACGCGCTGCGCGCTTCGATCGCCCGTTGGCTCGAACGCCGCTACGGGCTGCCGGCGATCGACGCGGCCACGCAGGTGCTGCCGGTGTCGGGCTCGCGCGAAGCGCTGTTCTCGCTCGCGCAGACAGTGATCGACGCGCGACCGCGCGCGGACGGCAAGAAGGCGATCGTACTCTGTCCGAATCCGTTCTATCAAATTTACGAAGGCGCGGCGCTGCTGGCCGGTGCCGAACCCTATTTCGCGAACAGCGACCCGGCGCGCAATTTCGCGTGCGACTACGCGGCCGTGCCCGACGAAGTGTGGGCGCGCACCCAGCTGCTGTACGTGTGCTCGCCCGGCAACCCGACGGGCGCCGTGCTGACGCTCGACGACTGGCGCGAGCTGTTCGCGCTGTCGGACCGCCACGGTTTCGTGATCGCGTCCGACGAGTGCTATTCGGAAATCTATTTCGACGAAGCGGCGCCGCCGCTCGGCGGCCTCGAGGCCGCGCACCGCCTCGGCCGCGGCTTCGAGCGGCTGGTGATGCTGTCGAGCCTGTCGAAGCGCTCGAACGTGCCGGGCATGCGCTCGGGCTTCGTCGCGGGCGACGCCGCGCTGCTGAAGAAATTCCTGCTGTACCGCACCTACCACGGCGCCGCGCTGTCGCCGGTCTGGCAGCACGCGAGCATCGCCGCGTGGAACGACGAGGCGCACGTGCGCGACAACCGCGCGCTGTATCTGCAGAAGTTCGCGACCGTCACGCCGATGCTCGCCGACGTGATCGACGTGAAGCTGCCCGACGCCGCGTTCTATCTGTGGGCCAACGTCGCGCGCACCGGCCTGTCGGACACCGAGTTCGCCCGCCGCCTGTACGCCGACTATAATGTGACGGTTCTGCCCGGCTCGTACCTCGCGCGCGATGCGCACGGCACGAATCCGGGCCGCGATTTCATCCGGATCGCGCTCGTCGCGGGCACCCCCGAATGCGTCGAGGGCGCGCAACGCATCGTCGAGTTCTGCCGCGCTCTCGCGCGGTAACACGTCCATCCCGATCAATTCCATTCATCTCCTGCGAAAACGAACATGTCGCAACAACTTCAGCAAATCATCGATACCGCCTGGGAAAACCGCGCCGAGCTGTCGCCGAAGGCCGCGCCCGCCGACGTGCGCGAAGCCGTCGCTCACGCGATCGAGCAACTCGACAAAGGTGCGCTGCGTGTCGCCGAGAAGATCGACGGCAACTGGACCGTGCATCAGTGGCTGAAGAAGGCGGTGCTGCTGTCGTTCCGTCTGGAGGACAACGCGCCGATGCCCGCCGGCGGCTACTCGCAGTTCTACGACAAGGTGCCGTCGAAGTTCGCGAACTACACGGCCGAAGACTTCGCCGCGGGCGGCTTCCGCGTCGTGCCGCCGGCCATCGCGCGCCGCGGCTCGTTCATCGCGAAGAACGTCGTGCTGATGCCGTCGTACACCAACATCGGCGCCTACGTCGACGAAGGCACGATGGTCGATACGTGGGCGACCGTCGGCTCGTGCGCGCAGATCGGCAAGAACGTCCACCTGTCGGGCGGCGTCGGCATCGGCGGCGTGCTCGAGCCGCTGCAGGCGAACCCGGTCATCATCGAAGACAACTGCTTCATCGGCGCGCGCTCGGAAGTGGTCGAAGGCGTGATCGTCGAGGAAAACTCGGTCATCTCGATGGGCGTCTATCTCGGCCAGAGCACGAAGATCTACGATCGCGAAACCGGCGAAGTGAGCTACGGCCGCATCCCGGCCGGCTCGGTCGTCGTCGCGGGCAACCTGCCGTCGAAGGACGGCTCGCACAGCCTGTACTGCGCGGTGATCGTGAAGAAGGTCGACGCGAAGACCCGCGCGAAGGTCGGCCTGAACGAGCTGCTGCGAGGCGACTGATGGCCAAGCCGCGCACCGTGGTCGTCTACGGCATTCCGAACTGCGACACCGTGAAGAAGGCCCGCGTCTGGCTCGACGAGCACGGCGTCGAGTTCGAATTCCACGACTTCAAGAAGCTCGGCGTCAGCGCACCGCTCGTCGAGGACTGGCTGAAGGACGTGTCGCTCGACGCGCTCGTGAACAAGCGCGGCACCACCTGGCGCGGCCTCGACGACGCCATGAAGGCGGCCGCGGAAACGAAGTCGGGCGCGGTCGCGCTGATGATCCACAAGCCGTCGGTCATCAAGCGCCCGGTGCTCGTCGTCAACGGTCGCGTGAAGTCGCTCGGCTTCGCGGCCGATCAATACGCGGCGCTGTTCGCCGCCTAGGGTCGCCCGCGCCGCGCCCGCGGGCGCGGCCCGCCGTCTCATCGCTGCCGGCCACCGCGCCGGCATTTTTCATCGAAAGTGGTCCGAACCATGTCCGCCACCCTAGCCCTTACCGAACAGCTGATCGCCCGCGCGTCCGTCACGCCCGACGACCAGCATTGCCAGCAGATCATGACCGAGCGCCTCGCCGCGCTCGGCTTCGAATGCGAGACCATCGCGTCGCACGGCGTGACCAACCTGTGGGCCGTGAAGCGCGGCACCGCCGGCCGCGACGGCAAGCTGCTCGCGTTCGCGGGCCACACCGACGTCGTGCCGACCGGCCCGCTCGAGCAATGGACCTCGCCGCCGTTCATTCCCGCACATCGCGACGGCAAGCTGTACGGCCGCGGCGCGGCCGACATGAAGACGTCGCTCGCGGCGTTCGTCGTCGCGTCCGAGGAATTCGTCGCCGCGCATCCCGACCATCGCGGCGCGATCGCGTTCCTGATCACGAGCGACGAGGAAGGCCCGGCCACCGACGGCACCGTGAAGGTCGTCGAGTTGCTCGACGCGCGCGGCGAGCAACTCGACTACTGCATCGTCGGCGAGCCGACCTCCAGCGCCGAGCTCGGCGACGTCGTGAAGAACGGCCGCCGCGGCTCGATGTCGGGCGAACTGATCGTCAAGGGCGTGCAAGGCCACATCGCCTACCCGCACCTCGCGAAGAACCCGATCCACCTGCTCGCGCCGGCGCTCGCCGAGCTCGCCGCCGAACAGTGGGACGCAGGCAACGAGTACTTTCCGCCGACCACCTGGCAGGTGTCGAACCTGCACGCCGGCACCGGCGCGACCAACGTGATACCCGGCCACGCCGACCTGATGTTCAACTTCCGCTTTTCGACCGCGAGTACCGTCGAAGGCCTGCAGGCACGCGTGCATGCGATCCTCGACAAGCACGGCCTCGACTACACGCTGAAGTGGTCGGTGAGCGGCCTGCCGTTCCTCACGCCGCGCGGCGAGCTGTCGAACGCGCTCGAGCACGCGATCCGCGCCGAGACCGGCGTCACGACCGAGCTGTCGACGACGGGCGGCACCTCGGACGGCCGCTTCATCGCGCGCATCTGCCCGCAGGTGATCGAGTTCGGGCCGCCGAACGGCAGCATCCACAAGATCGACGAGCACATCGAGCTGCGCTTCGTCGACCCGCTGAAAAACGTGTACCGCCGCGTGCTCGAACAACTGATCGCCTGACGGAACCTCGCATGACGACACCTTTTGCAACCGTTCGCGACCTGCTGCGCTACGCGGTCACGCGCTTCTCGAAAGCGAAGCTCGCGTTCGGCCACGGCTCGGACAACGCTTACGACGAAGCCGCCTACCTCGTACTGCACACGCTCGACCTGCCGCTCGACACGCTCGAACCGTTCCTCGACGCGCGCCTGCTACCCGACGAAATCGCGGCCGTGCTCGCCGTGATCGAACGGCGCGCGGCGGACCGCGTGCCGGCCGCGTACCTGACCCATGAAGCGTGGATGCACGGCCACCGCTTCTACGTCGACGAGCGCGTGATCGTGCCGCGCTCGTTCATCGGCGAGCTGCTCGACGACGGGCTGCAGCCTTACGTCGCCGATCCGGAGCAGGTCGGCGCCGTGCTGGAGCTGTGCACCGGCTCGGGCTGCCTCGCGATCCTTGCGGCGAGCGCGTTTCCGAATGCGGACATCGACGCGGTGGACTTGTCCGACGACGCGCTCGAAGTCGCGCGCATCAACGTGCGCGACTACGGGCTCGACGACCGCATCACGCTGCATCGCGGCGACCTCTACGCGCCGCTGCCCGCCTTCCGCGCCGAGCCCGACGGGCGCTACGACGTGATCCTGACGAACCCGCCGTACGTGAATGCGGCGTCGATGGCGGCGCTGCCGCCCGAATACCGCCACGAGCCCGAGATGGCGCTCGCCGGCGGCGACGACGGCATGGACATCGTGCGGCGGATCGTCGGCGAAGCGCACCGGTGGCTGCACGACGACGGCGTGCTCGTCGTCGAGATCGGCAACGAGCGCGAGAACGTCGAAGCGGCGTTCGGCGGCCTGGAGCTCACGTGGCTGCCGACCAGCGCCGGCGACGACGCGGTGTTCCTGATCCAGGCGTCGGACCTGCCGCGCAAGGGCTGAACGCCCCGCGCATGCCGGACGCGAACCGTGCGATGCGGTGCCCCGCCGCCCCGCACGGTTCGGTAAGATGCGCGTAAGCGGCCGTCGCGCCGCACGACTCCAGCCGTCCGCCACGCGCCTATGACCTTCGACTGGCTTCATGACTGGCTTCACCTCGGCACCCTGCTCCTGGCCATCCATGTGCTCGGGATCGTCGCGGCGTGCCACGCGATCATGAACACGCGCACGTCGCAAGGCGCGGTCGCGTGGGCCGTGTCGCTCGTCGCGATGCCGTACCTCACGCTGGTCCCCTATCTGTTCCTCGGCCGCAGCAAGTTCTCCGGCTACGTCGACGCGCGCCGCCAGGAGTTGCGGGCGCTGCGCACGCATACGCAGCGCGCACCGTGGCTCGATGCGCACGGCGCCGACGGGCCGGCAGCCGCCGCGATCGGCCCGGCCGCCGTGCTCGCGCTCACGCGTCTCGGCGGGATGCCGTTCGTCGGCGGCAACACCGTGCGCACGCTGGTCAACGGCGATGCGACCTTCGCGGCGATCCTCGCGGCGATCGACGCCGCGCGCGACTACGTGATCGTCCAGTTCTTCATCGTGCGCGACGACGCGCTCGGCCGGATGCTCAGCGATGCACTGCTCGCGCGCGCCGCAGCCGGCGTGCGCTGCTATCTGCTGTACGACAGCATCGGCAGCTTCGATCTGCCGCGCAGCTACGTCGACACGCTGCGCCGCGGTGGCGTCGACGTGCATCCGTTCGCGACCCGCCGCAAGTTCGTCAACCGCTTCCAGCTGAACTTCCGCAACCATCGCAAGATCGTCGTCGTCGACGGCGACCGTGCGTTCGTCGGCGGCCACAACGTCGGCGTCGAATATCTCGGCGCGAACCCGCGCCTGTCGCCGTGGCGCGATACCCATATCGAGATCCGCGGCCCGGTGGTCGCGAGCATCCAGTACGTGTTCGCCGAAGACTGGCACTGGGCCACCCAGACGCTGCCGGCGCTCGCCGCGCCGCCGGCCGCCCTGCCCGGCGACACGATGCACTGCCTGGCCGTGCCGATGGGGCCGGCCGACAAACAGGAAACCGGCTCGCTGTTCTTCGTCGAGGCGATCAACGCCGCGCGCGAACGGGTGTGGATCACGACGCCGTATCTCGTGCCCGACGAAGCGGTGCTCGCCGCGCTGAAGCTCGCGGTGATGCGCGGCGTCGACGTGCGCATCCTGATACCGAGCCGGCGCGATCACTACGTCGTGTTCGAGGCGTCGAAGCTCTATGCGCGCGACCTCGTCGACGCCGGCGTCAAGGTGTTCCGCTACCGCAGCGGCTTCCTCCACCAGAAGGTCGTGCTGATCGATCGCGTCGCGGCCGCGGTCGGCAGCGCGAACCTCGACAACCGTTCGTTCCGGCTCAACTTCGAGATCATGGTGCTGACCGTCGACGCGGCGTTCGCAGCGGACGTCGCGACGATGCTCGATGCCGACTTCGCGCTGGCGGACGAGGTCGACGCCACCGAGTATCGGCGCTCGCCTGCATGGCGGCGCATCGCGATGCACGTCGCCCGCCTGTTCGCGCCGATTCTGTAGCCGGCCGTATGGGCCGCCACGCGGCACGGCCCGCATGCATTCGCGCCGCTCGTGCGGTGCCGCCTTACCGCCTCGCTCGATACGAACCCGCTCAGCCCATCACAGCAGCTTGTCGATATCCGCGGCGATCTCCTCGGGCTTCGTCGACGGCGCGTAGCGCTTGACGATGCGTCCGTCGCGACCGATCAGAAACTTCGTGAAGTTCCATTTGATCGCCTTCAGGCCCAGGATGCCGGGCGCCTCGTCAGTCAGGTAGCGGTACAGCGGATGCGCGTGGTCGCCCTTCACGTCGATCTTCGCGAACATCGGGAACGTGACGCCGTAGTTGCGCTCGCAAAACGCGCCGATCTGCGTCGCATCGCCCGGCTCCTGCTTGCCGAACTGGTTGCACGGAAAGCCGAGCACGGAGAAGCCGCGCGCCGCGTACCGGTCGTACAGCTTCTGCAGGCCCGCGTACTGCGGCGTGAAACCGCACTCGCTCGCGGTGTTAACGATCAGCAGGACCTTGCCGCGATACGCGTCGAGCGACACCGGCTCACCGGCGAGCGTCTCTGCGCTGAACGAATACAGGGTGGACATCGGGCACTCCTTATATGAAACCGGACCGACGTGGAGTCTAGGCGAAATCGCGCCGTTGCGGCACTGGCCGAACGGACGATCTCCGGCGCGGCGCGCGCGCAGTCTAGAATAGCGGTTTTCGTCAGCCATTCCCGCCGTGATCCGTTTCAATCAGTTCAGCCTTGCGCGCGGCACCAAGCCGCTGTTCGAGTCGGCCTCGTTCGTGCTCAATCCCGGCGAGAAAGCCGGCCTGATCGGCGCGAACGGCGCCGGCAAATCGACGCTGTTCGCGGTGCTGCGCGGCGAGCTGCATTCCGACGGAGGCGATTTCGCGATGCCGCCGTCGTGGCGCATCGCCCACGTGTCGCAGGAAACGCCGGCCGTCGACCGCTCGGCGCTCGACTACACGCTCGACGGCGACACCGCGCTGCGCGAGATCGAGGCGCGCATCGCCGCGGCCTCGGCCGCGCATGACGGCGCAGCCGAGGCCGACGCGCACGCGGCATTCGCCGACGCCGACGGCTATACGGCGCCGGCGCGCGCCGAAGCGCTGCTGCTCGGCCTGGGCTTCACGCTCGCGCAGACGCGCGAATCGGTCGCCAGCTTCTCGGGCGGCTGGCGCATGCGGCTGAACCTCGCGCAGGCGCTGATGTGCCGTTCCGACCTGCTGCTGCTCGACGAGCCGACCAACCACCTCGACCTCGACGCGATCGTCTGGCTCGAAGACTGGCTGCACCGCTACGCCGGCACGCTGGTCGTGATCTCGCATGACCGCGAATTCCTCGATTCGATCTGCAACGTCACGCTGCATCTGGAGAATCGCCAGGTGAAGCGCTACGGCGGCAACTACTCGCAGTTCGAAGTGCTGCGCGCGCAGCAGCTGGCGCTGCAGCAAAGCGCCTACGAAAAGCAGCAGAAGACGATCGAGCATCTGCAGAGCTTCGTCGACCGCTTCAAGGCGAAGGCGACCAAGGCGAAGCAGGCGCAAAGCCGGATGAAGGCGCTCGAGAAGATGGAGCTGATCGCGCCCGCGCACATCGCGTCGCCGTTCACGTTCGAGTTCCGCACGCCCGACGCGGCGCCGAACCCGATGCTCGTGATGGAAGACGTCCGCTGCGGCTACCATGCCGACGACGGTGCGGAAATTCCGATCGTCGAGCGCGTCACGCTGTCGATCCAGAACGGCCAGCGCATCGGCCTGCTCGGCGCGAACGGCCAGGGCAAGTCGACGCTGATCAAGACGCTGGCCGGCACGCTCGCGCCGCTGTCCGGCCACGTGCGCGAAGGCAAGGGGCTGACGATCGGCTATTTCGCGCAGCATCAGCTGGAAACGCTGCGCGAAGACGATTCGCCGCTCGCGCATCTCGCCCGGCTCGCGCCCGACACGCGCGAGCAGGAGTTGCGCGACTTCCTCGGCGGCTTCAATTTCTCGGGCGACATGGCGACGAGCGCGGTCGGCCCGTTCTCGGGCGGCGAGAAGGCGCGGCTCGCGCTCGCGCTGATCATCTGGCAAAAGCCGAATCTGCTGCTGCTCGACGAGCCGACCAACCACCTCGATCTCGAAACGCGTCACGCGCTGACGATGGCGCTCGCGCAGTTCGAAGGCACGCTGATCCTCGTGTCGCACGACCGCCATCTGCTGCGCGCGACGACCGACCAGTTCATGCTCGTCGCCAAGCACCGGCTGCAGCCGTTCGACGGCGACCTCGACGATTACCGCGACTGGCTGCTACAGCACGCGGCCGAGCAACGCGCGGCCGCGAAGGCCGACAGCGCGGCGTCCGCTACGGAGCCCGGCGTCAATCGCAAGGATCAGAAGCGCCAGGCCGCCGAGGAGCGTCAGCGCCTGTCGCAGCTGAAGAAGCCGCTGCAGAACCGCATCTCGAAGCTCGAAAAGCAAATGGAAACGCTGCATGCGGAAAAGGCGCGGCTCGATGCGTTCGTCGCCGATCCGGCGAGCTACGAGGCCGCCCGCAAGACGGAGCTGACCGACGCGATCCGCACGCTCGGCGAAGTCACGACGCGCCTCGAAGCCGTCGAGGCGGAGTGGCTCACGGTACAGGAAGAGCTCGAGCAGATCGGCTGAACGGCAACGCTGAACGGCAACGCCAGTCGGACGCCGTCGTGTGCGCGTCCACGGGAGTCGCGCGGCGGCGGCGCGCCGCACGTCGACGGACGTGCCGGTTTACCGGTTTGCCGGCCCGAATGCAAAGAGGCCGGGCATTTGCCCGGCCTCTTTGCCCATACCGCGTTCGACGTCGATGCACCGACCTGCGCCGATCGCACCGCCGCTCAACGCCGCGGCAGCGTATCGCGCGGCAACTGCTCGTCGTCGCCCATCAGGTGACGCCGCCCTTCGATCGGCCGGCGAATCGCCGCGGCGACTTCCGCTTCCGTCACGTCCTGGGACACGACGCGGCGCGCGAGGCGTCCTTCGTCGTCGATCCACTCGACGATCCGGCATCCGCCGCCCCACGGCTGGACGATCGGCTCCGACACGCGGCAGCCGCGCAGCTGGTAAAGGCGTCCGCTCGGCGCTTCCCTATACGGTTTCAACATAGGTTCCCTTCGCATTGCGCGGTTCGACAATCGGGCAAAGGATAGGGAAAAGCGATGTCCGGCGGGTTACAACTGCCTACATATCGTTTACAGCACGTTACGCGGCCGACCGTCTGCGGCGACGCCGGCCGCACCGCCTCATTCGAGCTCGCGCACGCGGTCAATCGCCTGCTCGATGCGCTCGACGGCCATCACGTTCAGCCCTTCGATCGGCTGCTTCGGCGCATTCGCCTTCGGAATCAGCGCGGCCGTGAAACCGAGCTTCGCGGCCTCGCGCAGCCGCTCCTGGCCGCGCGGCGACGGCCGGATCTCGCCCGCGAGCCCCACTTCGCCGAACACGATCAGCCCCTTCGGCAACGCCTTGTTGCGCATCGACGAATGGATCGCCAGCAGCACCGCGAGGTCGGCGGCCGGCTCGGTGATCTTCACGCCGCCCACCGCATTCAGGAACACGTCCTGGTCGAAGCACGCGATGCCCGCGTGCCGGTGCAGCACCGCGAGCAGCATCGCGAGCCGGTTCTGCTCGAGGCCGACCGCGAGCCGGCGCGGATTCGGCACGTGCGCCGTATCGACGAGCGCCTGGATTTCGACGAGCAGCGGGCGCGTCCCCTCCTGCGTGACCAGCACGCAGGAGCCGGGCACGACCTGCTCATGCTGCGACAGGAACAGCGCCGACGGATTCGCGACGCCGCGCAGCCCGCGCTCGGTCATCGCGAACACGCCGAGCTCGTTGACCGCGCCGAAGCGGTTCTTGAACGCGCGCACGAGCCGGAACGACGAATGGGTGTCGCCTTCGAAGTACAGCACCGTGTCGACGATGTGCTCGAGCACGCGCGGGCCCGCGAGATTGCCCTCCTTCGTCACGTGGCCGACCATGATGATCGCGGTGCCCGACTGCTTCGCGATGCGCGTGAGCTGCGCCGCGCACTCGCGCACCTGCGCGACCGACCCGGGCGCCGAGGTCAGCGCCTCCGAGTACACCGTCTGGATCGAGTCGACGACGGCCACGTCGGGCCGTTCGGTGTCGATCGCGGCCTGGATCTTCTCGAGCTGGATCTCGGCGAGCAGCTTCAACTCGGCCACCGGCGCGCCGCCGTCGAGCAGCGCGAGCCGCTGCGCGCGCAACGCGATCTGCGCGGCCGACTCCTCGCCGCTGATATACAGCGCGCGCCGCTCGCTCGCGATGTCGGCGAGCGACTGTAGCAACAGCGTCGACTTGCCGATGCCCGGATCGCCGCCGATCAGCACCACGCCGCCGGGCACCAGGCCGCCGCCCAGCACGCGGTCGAATTCGCCGATGCCGGTCGAGAAACGCGGCACGTCGGCTGCCTCGATGTCGGCCAGGCGCTGCACCGGCGCGCGTTTCGCGAGCGACTGGAACCGATGGGCGGCCGGCGATTCCGCGACCGACTCGACGAGCGTGTTCCAGGCATGGCACGACGGGCACTGGCCCTGCCATTTCGGGGTTTGTCCGCCGCACTCGCTGCAGACGTAAACGGTTTTCTGTTTCGCCACGCGCGTCGCCCTTATTCCGCCCGCACCGGTACGCGAGGCGCGACCGCACACATCAATTCATAGCCGATGGTTCCGCAATGGCGCGCGACGTCGTCGATCGGCAGCGTGTTGCCCCACAGCTCGACGCGCGCGCCGACGCCGGCCTGCGGGCACGGGGTCAGGTCGACGGTGATCATGTCCATCGACACGCGGCCGACGATCCGCGTGCGGACCCCGTCGACGATCACCGGCGTGCCTTCGGGCGCGACGCGCGGATAGCCGTCCGCGTAACCGCACGCGACGACGCCGATGCGCATCCGGGCCGGCGCCGAGAACGTCGACCCATAGCCGATCGCCTGCCCCTTCGCGATCGTCTGGACGGCGATCAGCTCGGACGTGAGCGTCATCGTCGGCTGCAGGCCCGTGTCGGCGATGTCGGCCGAGAGCCCCGACGGCGATGCGCCGTACAGCACGATCCCCGGCCGCACCCAGTCGAAGTGCGTGTCCGGATGCCACAGCACGGCGGCCGAATTCGCGAGGCTGCGCGCGCCGGCGATGTTTTCCGCGCCGCGCTCGAACGTCGCGAGCTGCTCGGCGACGCCGCGCTCGGTGTCGGCATCCGAAAAATGCGTCATCAGCGTGATCTGGCCGATCGCCGGGCACGCGCGCGCACGCTCCCATGCGGCGCGGTATTTTTCCGGCTGGTAGCCGAGCCGGTTCATCCCGCTGTTCATCTTGAGCTGCACGTTGACGGGCTTCGACAGCCGCGCCGTCTCGAGCATCCGCATCTGCTCGTCGTTGTGGACGGTGGTCGTGAGGCTGTAGCGGTCGATCACGTCGATGTCGGTCGAGCGGAAGAACCCCTCGAGCAACAGGATCGGGCCGGCCCAGCCGAGCTCGCGCAGCTTCACCGCCTCGTCGAGATCGAGCAGGCCGAAGCCGTCGGTGCCGCGCAGGCCGGGAAACACGCGCGCGAGACCGTGGCCGTACGCATTGGCCTTGACGACCGCCCAGACCTTGGACGGACCGGCAAAGCGACGCACGACGGAGAGATTGTTCGCGAGAGCGGCGGTATGGATGGTGGCGGAGATCGGGCGCGGCATGGGAAATTTACGTAAAGACGCTTGCAAATCAGCAGCTTACCGCGCCTTTTGAGCACCGAAGCCGACACTTTGCGGAACGATCGGGGGATCTTGCTAGTCCGAACTGCCGTATTTTCGTGTTATAAAGCCCTGCGCACAACCCATTTCGAACGGAATAAGCCGATCGCATACCAGGCGGCCTACGCGGCCCTGCCGCAGCGACGAAAGCATCGCATCAGATGAAAAAAGGTTTTTACACCATCATGGCCGCGCAGTTTTTCTCGTCGCTGGCCGACAATGCGCTTCTCATCGCCGCCATCGCCCTGCTGAAAGACCTCCACGCGCCCAACTGGATGACACCGCTGCTCAAGCTGTTCTTCGTGTTGTCCTATGTGGTGCTGGCCGCGTACGTCGGCGCATTCGCCGACTCGCGCCCGAAGGGTCGCGTGATGTTCATCACGAACACGATCAAGGTCCTCGGCTGCCTGATCATGCTGGTCGGCGCCCATCCGCTGTTCGCGTACGGGATCGTCGGGTTCGGCGCCGCCGCGTACTCGCCGGCCAAATACGGGATTCTGACCGAGCTGCTGCCGGCCGACCGCTTGGTGGCCGCGAACGGCTGGATCGAAGGCACGACGGTCAGCTCGATCATTCTCGGCACCGTGCTCGGCGGCGCGCTGATCAGCCCGCACATCGCGGTGCACGTGATCGCGCACACGCCTGCGTGGATCGCCACGCCGGCCGAAGCCGCGATGGCGATCATCATGATGATCTACGTGGTCGCCGCGCTGTTCAATCTGCGCATTCCCGATACCGGCGCCCGCTACCCGAAGCAGGAGCGCGGCCCGGTCAAGCTGCTCACCGACTTCGCCGACTGTTTCATGGTGCTCTGGCGCGACAAGCTCGGCCAGATTTCGCTCGCGGTCACGACGCTGTTCTGGGGCGCGGGCGCGACGCTGCAGTTCATCGTGCTGAAGTGGGCCGAGGTATCGCTGAACATGTCGCTGTCGGAAGGCGCGATCCTGCAGGCGGTCGTCGCGGTCGGCGTCGCGGGCGGCGCGATCGCCGCTGCCGCGCGGATCCCGCTGAAGAAGTCGCTCACCGTGCTGCCGGTCGGCATCATGATGGGCATCGCCGTGATGCTGATGGCGTTCTATACGCGCAACCTGTTCCCGGCGCACTGGGCCGTGCATATCGGCCATCTGCGCCTGCCGGTCTACCTGATCGTCGCCTACCTCTTCCTGATCGCCGTCGGCGCGCTGTCCGGCTACTTCGTCGTTCCGATGAACGCGCTGCTGCAGCATCGCGGCCACGTGCTGCTGTCGGCCGGCCACTCGATCGCGGTGCAGAACTTCAACGAGAACCTGTCGGTGCTCGTGATGCTGTGCCTGTATGCGGTGCTGGTCTGGCTCGACGTGCCGGTCGGCATCGTGATCGTGCTGTTCGGCACGTTCGTCTGCCTGACGATGTGGCTCGTGATGCGCCGCCATCAGGCGAATCAGCGTCAATTCGACTCGGTCGCGCTGATCGGCGAATCGCGGCACTGACGCTACACTTGCCGTTCCTTCCGCTCCAGTCCATCCGCGCCGGTCGTCGAACCGGCGCGTTGCCATCATGACGCACCCGATACCCAACGTCCTGACGATCGCCGGTTCCGATTCGGGCGGCGGCGCGGGCATCCAGGCCGATCTGAAGACCTTCTCCGCACTCGGCGCGTACGGCGCGAGCGCGATCACCGCGCTGACCGCGCAGAACACGCGCGGCGTGACCGGCGTGCATGCGCCCGACGCCGCGTTCGTCACCGCGCAGCTCGATGCGGTGTTCGACGACATCCGGATCGACGCGGTGAAGATCGGCATGCTCGCGAACGCGTCGATCGTGCATGCGGTGGCCGAGGCGCTGCGGCGTTACGCGCCGCGGTTCGTCGTACTCGACACGGTGATGATCTCGAAGAGCGCGCACGCGCTGCTCGCGCCCGACGCGGTCGATGCGCTGCGCAGCACGCTGCTGCCGCTCGCAACCGTCGTTACGCCGAACCTGCCCGAAGCGGCCGCGCTGCTCGGCGATGCGCACGCGACGACCGAGGACGACATGGTCCGGCAAGGCCGCGCGCTGCTGCAGACCGGCGCGCGCGCGGTGCTGATGAAAGGCGGTCACCTGCCCGATGCGGCCGTGAGCCCCGACTGGCTCGTCGACGCCGCGCACGCGGTGCGGCTCGACGGCGCGCGCGTGCCGCTCAGCAATACGCACGGCACCGGTTGCACGCTCGCGTCGGCGATCGCTGCATTGCTGCCGCAACGGCCCGACCTCGACAGCGCGGTACGCGACGCGAAGACCTACCTGACCGGCGCGATCGCCGCGAGCGGCCGGCTCGACGTCGGTCGCGGCGTCGGCCCGGTGCATCACTTCCATCGGTGGTGGTGAGCGCCGGCCGAGCGTGCGTCAGCGGTCCGGCGCGGCGAACGCGACAGCGCGCGCCGGCCAGTCGTCGGGCACGATGAAGCCGCGCGCCGTCTCGCGCCAGAGGCGATCGTTACGCTGCCGATAGACGCCGATCAGCGCGGGCGCCTGGCGCGCGGTGAGCGCGGACGGCACGCCGGACGTATCCGCCAGCGCTTCGGGCGCGGCATCCGGCGCGAGCCGGCGCGGCGCGAGCCACGCGAGCCGCGGCAGCACGCTCCATGCCGCGCCGTCGGGTTGCGCGGCCGCCCACGCCGGCCATTGCGCGTGCGTGAGCCAGAAGCCGCGCGGATGATCGTCGGCGATTTCGGCGGACACCGGCGGCAGCGGCACGCCGTGCGGATAGAACAGCCAGCCCTTGACGAACATCTGCGCGTCGGACGGCGCGCCGTAGCCGAGCAGCGCGAAGCCGTGCCGATCGCCGAGCCGCAGTTGGTGCTCGAGCAGCCGGCTGCGCTTGCGGTCGAGACGGTCGGCGAGGTTCGGGCCGACGAAATCGGCGAGCGATGCCGCGCCGGCGAGCGGCGCGCACAGATAGCATTTGACCGCGAGTTCCCAGTGCAGGCGCCGCCCGTCCGGTGCGTCGACGAGAAAGTCGACTTCGCCGAGCGTCTTGCCGTTGCTGCGCAGCGGCAGGTTCGCGGCGACGAGCCGCAACGACGGCCCATGCGTGAGGAAATATTCGAGCAGGCATTCGGCATAGCGGCCGAGCCGCACCGGGCGCACGCCGTCGAGCGCGCGGTGCAGCGGCTGCGGCGCGGCGTCGAGCGCGGCGAGCCATGCTTCGACGGCCACGCGCTCGATCGCATCCGACCAGGGATGCGCGAGCGGCGCACCGGGCGCCGCCGTCAGCAGGCTCGGGCTCGCGAGGAGCCAGCCCAGATCGCGTACCGCGGCATCGCGCAGCGTATCGACGAATGCGAACGCCGCGTCGTGCGTCATCGGCCGGCCGGCCCGCTCGCGTCGGTGACCGCCGACTGCCGGAACGTATCGCGCGCGAGGCACAGGTCGGCCCATGCCTTCGACTTGTCCTGCAGGCTGCGCAGCAGGTAGGCCGGATGGTAGGTGACGATCACCGGCACGCCTTCGTAGGTGTGCACGCGGCCGCGCAGCGATGCGATGCTCGCGTCCGTCTTCAGCAGCGTCTGCGCGGCGAAGCGGCCGAGCGCGACGATCAGCTTCGGCTTCACGAGCGCGACCTGGCGCTGCAGATACGGCTCGCAGCGCGCCACTTCGTCCGGCTCCGGATTGCGGTTGCCGGGCGGCCGGCACTTGATCACGTTCGCGATGTAGACGTTCGTGCCGCGCGCGAGCGTGAGCGACTGCAGCATGTTGTCGAGCAGCTTGCCGGCCTGGCCGACGAACGGCTCGCCCTGCTTGTCCTCGTTCTCGCCCGGCGCCTCGCCGATCAGCATCCAGTCCGCTTCGCGATCGCCAACCCCGAACACCGTCTGCGTGCGCTTCTCGCACAGGCGGCAGCTCGTGCAGCCGGCCACGCGCGCGGCGAGCGCGTCCCAGTCGAGCGTCGCGACCGGCGCGACGTCGGCGCGCATCTCGGCCGGCGGCAGCGGATCGCCGGGCGGCGTCGCGTCGAACCAGGCGAAATCGTCCTCGGCGGCAAGCGGCATGTCGCTCGCGGGAGCGGGCGATGTTGCGGGCATCGATGCATGGTCGGCCGCGGCGGCGGTGCGGGCGGGACGGTCCGATTCGGCTCTCGGCATGGCTGTGCCGACGGGCGTCGCATCCTCACGCGCTTGCACGGGCTGCGCGGCCTGGGCCGGCTGTGCCGATCGCGTCGCGCGTTGCGCTGGCGAAGCCGCGGCCTGAGCGACGTCGGCCGGCACGGCGGTCGCGGTCGTTGCGGTCGTTGCAGCCACCGCATCATCCATCGCGCCCGCCACCGCATCACCCGCCGCACTGCCCTGCCTCCCCTGCCCGCGCCGCACCCAGATCTGCGCGAGACCCATTTCCTCGAGCGCTGCTTCAGCCCACGCCATGCGCGTCCCCCTCGTCCTTGTTCAGCGTCAGACGCATCACGATCGCGTCCTCGCGGCTGCGATGCTTCGCCGGATAGTAGTTCTTGCGCCGGCCGATCGTCGCGAAGCCGAAGCGCTCGTACAGATGGATCGCGCGCCCATTGGACGGCCGCACCTCGAGCAACACGCCGTCGAGCCGTTCCGCGCGCGCGATACGCACCGCTTCGCGCAGCAGCGCGAGGCCGGCGCCCGATTGCTGAACGGCCGGCGCGACGCACAGATTCAACAGATGCATCTCGTCGATCACCGGCATCAGCACGCAATAGCCGACGAGCGGGCCGGTCACGTGCCGCAGGCACACGCCGAAATAGCCGTTGCGCAGCGAATCCTCGAAGTTGCCGCGGCTCCACGGGAATTCGTACGCGACCTGCTCGATCGCGACGACTTCGTCGAGATCGGCATCGGTCATCGGCGACAGGTAGCGATCGCTGAGCAACACACCCGTCATGGCTTCGCTCCGCCTGCCTGCGCGGCGCGCGCGGCCATGCGTTCGGCGGTGGTCTGCGCGACCTTGTCGCGCACGTATTCGGGCGCGGCATGCTCGGCCGGCACCGTCCGGCCGGCGCGGAACGCGCGCAGCGCGACATGCGCGAGCGCCAGCGCATGCGGCAGCGCTTCGCCGTCGATCACGGCGGCCCGTGCGGCAGCCGGCAATTGCGCACCGAACGCGGCGGCGGCGTTGCCCGCGAGCGTGAACGGCGCATCGGGCACGCCGACTGCGCCCGGCGCATCGAGCGCCGCCGGATGCAGCGTCTGCCAGTCGCCCGCACGCTCGTCCCACGCGAAATCGGCCCAGTACGCCTCGTCCATCCGCGCATCGAGCGCGGCCAGCACGCGCGTCGTGCCCGGCGCGCGCAGCCGCGCGTGCTCGGCGCACACGAGCAGCGTGCCGACCGGCACGACCGGCAGCCCGCGGCCGAACGCGAGACCCTGCGTGATGCCGGTCGCGGTACGCAGGCCGGTGAACGAGCCGGGGCCCGCGCCGAACGCGATCGCATCGCAATCGGCGAGCGCGAGGCCCGATTCGGCGAAAAGCTCCTGGACGGCCGGCAGCACGCGGGTGCTGGACACGGCGCCCGTCAGGTCGTGGCGGACCCAGGTTTGCGGGGAGGAAACGGCGGCGTCGGCCGGAGCCGAGCGCAGCAGCGCGACCGAGCAGTATTCGGTCGACGTATCGATGGCGAGGAGCACTGTTTGCGTCATGGCCGACATTGTAATGCGGCGCCCCGCTCCGACGGGCGTTCGGCGACGATCGCGGGGCGCGCGGCGCGCCGCGGGCGGTTTGGAAGGATCGCTCGACCCCGCGCGGCGCGGCGCTTGTTAAGATCGGCCGGACCTGAAACCCTTAGTGAACTATTTACGGAGACACGCGATGAGCGACCTCACCGCCCAATTCGACCAGGCCCAGATCGACGTCAAGCAACTGACCGAGCGCCCGGGCAACCTGACGCTGCTGCGTCTGTACGCGCTGTTCAAGCAGGCGACCGACGGCGACGCGCACGGCGACAAGCCGGGCTTCACCGACATCGTCGGCAAGTACAAGTACGATGCTTGGGAAGCGCTGAAAGGCACGTCGCAGGACGCGGCGAAGCAGCAATACGTCGAGCTGGTCGAATCGCTGAAGAACGGCACGGCGTCCTGATCGGGCCCTCCCGCCGCAAGGACTGCTCAAATCAGTGGCGCAGCGCAGCAAATTTCGTTATAATGCTGGCTGCGTCACCTCCCGCGCTCGGCTCGTAAGCCGTTCCGGCACGACGCCTCGTAGCGTTAAGCTCCAATCCGGTTTAGAACCTGTCCCCTCCTGCTTCGACCCTCGCGGTCGTCACGTATCAGGCTGGCGGCCTCGCTCCAGAAGCGCGCCGCACCCAAAACAGCTTCTAATGCCTCATCCGCCGACGGTTCGGCGGATTGCACCCGTTTCCCGATTTGCTCGCTGAATCCGACGACTTGGGTATGCGCGATTGGCGCCGACGTTTCACCCACTGTGTTTCAAGGATTGTTATGACTTCGAGCATCAACACCAGCCCGCTCAACGCGATCGCCGACCAGGCGCTCGGTCTCGACGCCGCCGCACCGGCCGCAGTCGAACCGGCGTCGGACGAGCCGACTTTCGCGTCGCTCGGGCTGTCGCCGGAGATCGTCTCCGCGCTGGAGGCAGCCGGCTACGCCAAGCCGACGCCGGTGCAGCAGCGCGCGATTCCGGCCGGTATCGCCGGCCGGGATCTACTGGTATCGAGCCCGACCGGTTCGGGCAAAACGGCCGCCTTCATGCTGCCCGCGATCGAACGCTTCGCGCAGATCCAGAAATCGCAGGCGCAGCAACCGCGCGCGCCGCGTGAACCGAACCAGGGCGACCGCCGTGCGCGCCGCCCGCAACCGGTCGCTCGTCCGAGCCTGCTCGTGCTGACGCCGACCCGCGAACTCGCGATGCAGGTCACCACGGCCGCGACGACCTACGGCAAGCACCTGCGTCGCCTGCGCACGGTCAGCATCCTCGGCGGCGTGGCCTACGGCCAGCAGCTGATGCTGCTCGCGAAGAACCCCGAGATCCTCGTCGCGACGCCGGGCCGCCTGCTCGACCACCTCGAGCGCGGCCGCATCGACCTGTCGGAACTGAAGATGCTCGTGCTCGACGAAGCCGACCGCATGCTCGACATGGGCTTCATCGACGACATCGAAACGATCGTCGCCGCGACGCCCGCGTCGCGCCAGACGATGCTGTTCTCGGCCACGCTCGACGGCAAGATCGGTTCGCTGACGAGCCGTCTGCTGAACAACCCGGAGCGCATCGAGATCGTCGCGAAGATCGAGTCGCGCGCGAACATCGCGCAAACGGTGCACTACGTCGACGACCGCGACCACAAGGATCGCCTGCTCGATCACCTGCTGCGCGACGACGCGCTCGACCAGGCGATCATCTTCACGGCCACCAAGATCGACGCCGACCAGCTCGCCGGCCGCCTCGCCGACGCCGGCTTCGAATCGGCCGCGCTGCACGGCGACCTGCCGCAGGGCGCGCGCAACCGCACAATCCGTGCGCTGCGCGAGCGTCGCGTGCGCGTGCTGGTCGCGACCGACGTCGCGGCCCGCGGCATCGACATCCCCGGCATCACGCACGTGTTCAACTACGACCTGCCGAAGTTCGCGGAAGACTACGTGCACCGTATCGGCCGCACCGGCCGCGCCGGTCGCTCGGGCACCGCGGTGAGCCTCGTGCACCACGCGGAACAAGGCGCGCTCAAGCGCATCGAGCGCTTCGTGCGCTCGCCGCTGCCGGTCAACGTGATCGAAGGCTTCGAGCCGCGCAAGGCACCGACCCGCACGCCGGGCAGCGGCGGTCGCGGCCGTCCGGGCGGCGGTAACGGCGGTCGCCGTTTCGGCGGCAAGCCGGGCGGCGGCTACGGCAGCGGCAATGGCCGTAGCTACGGCGGCGGTAATGCCAACGGCAACGGCGGCGGCTGGAGCGGCAAGCCGGGCGGCAGCCGCGACGGCGGTCCGCGCCGCGACGGCCAGCGCAGCGGCGGCCCGCGTCGCAGCAACTCGGCGTCGTAAGCACGTCCCGGGCGGCCCCGCCGCCCCAGCCATCGGCAAGACCGGCGCACCCGCGCCGGTTTTTTTTCGTCTCGCGCTACATTTCACGATGCGGGAAATTTTTTTGCGTCGTAAAAAATCATGCTGCGTGGCACAACCCGCGCCGTTGCGTGATGGAAAAACCCGTTTCTCAATGCGACACGCTCCGCATATCCCACTGATTCATAACGATTAAAAAATTTCATCGGGTTCCGAAAAGCCTCTGTTTCCGCTCCAGCGGTTTGCCTAGACTCTTATACAAGACTTCGCGACCTTCACCGGTCTCGCGAAACAGCATCGTCAGCGTCCGATTCGAACCATCAGGCAATACACCGTATCAAGGAGCACATCATGTCGCGACAGCAACAGGCACTGGAACTGCAGAAGCAGTGGGACACCGATCCGCGCTGGACGGGCATCAAGCGCGGCTATACGGCCGACGACGTGGTCCGCCTGCGCGGCTCGATCGCCGTCGAGCACACGCTCGCGAAGCGCGGCGCGGAAAAGCTCTGGCGGCTCATCAACGAGGAGCCGTTCGTCAACGCGCTGGGCGCGCTCACCGGCAACCAGGCGATGCAGCAGGTGAAGGCCGGGCTGAAGGCCATCTACCTGTCGGGCTGGCAGGTGGCCGGCGACGCGAACGTCGCCGGTGAAATGTACCCGGACCAGTCGCTGTATCCGGCGAACTCGGTGCCGCTCGTCGTCAAGCGCATCAACAACACGCTGACGCGCGCCGACCAGATCCAGTGGTCGGAAGGCAAGGACCCTGGCGACGAAGGCTACGTCGATTTCTTCGCGCCGATCGTCGCGGACGCGGAAGCCGGCTTCGGCGGCGTGCTGAACGCGTTCGAGCTGATGAAGGCGATGATCGAGGCCGGCGCGTCGGGCGTCCACTTCGAGGACCAGCTCGCATCGGTGAAGAAATGCGGCCACATGGGCGGCAAGGTGCTCGTGCCGACGCGCGAGGCCGTGGCGAAGCTGTCGGCGGCGCGGCTCGCCGCCGACGTGATGGGCACGCCGACCGTCCTGGTCGCCCGCACCGACGCGGAAGCCGCGGACCTCATCACGTCCGACATCGACGACAACGACAAGCCGTTCCTCACCGGCGAGCGCACGGTCGAAGGCTTCTTCCGCACCAAGCCGGGCCTCGAGCAGGCGATCTCGCGCGGCCTCGCGTATGCGCCGTATGCGGACCTCGTGTGGTGCGAGACGGGCAAGCCGGATCTCGAGTACGCGAAGAAGTTCGCGGAGGCGATCCACAAGCAGTTCCCGGGCAAGATGCTGTCGTACAACTGCTCGCCGTCGTTCAACTGGAAGAAGAACCTCGACGACGCGACGATCGCGAAGTTCCAGAAGGAACTCGGCGCGATGGGCTACAAGTTCCAGTTCATCACGCTGGCCGGCTTCCACGCGCTGAACTACTCGATGTTCAACCTCGCGCACGGCTATGCCCGCACGCAGATGAGCGCCTTCGTGGAATTGCAGCAGGCCGAGTTCGAAGCGGCCGACAAGGGTTTCACCGCGGTCAAGCACCAGCGCGAGGTCGGCACCGGCTACTTCGACGCGGTGACGCAGACGGTCGAGCGCGAAGCGTCGACCACCGCGCTGCACGGCTCGACCGAGGACGAACAGTTCTTCGACGGCAAGAAGGTGGCATAAGGCGCGCCAGCACCGCACCGGACAACAATCAGGGAGGAGACGGCAGGCGCGCGACGAAAGTCGCGCGACCGGCCGCGCGGCTTCGGCCGCCTGCAACGACGCGCGCCGGCCTGGTCCGGCGCGCCCTTTTTCGGCGCCGCCGTACGGTCGTACGGTCGTACGGCCGTAGCGCCGAGGCCGCCGCCATTACCGATAGACGATCACCGGAATTTTCGTATGGGTCAGCACGCGTTGCGTTTCGCTGCCGATCAGCAGGCTGCCGAGCCCGCGACGTCCGTGGGACGCCATGAAGATCACGTCGCAGCCGCCGCGCTCGGCCGCCTCGATGATGCCGAGGTACGGCGACGGATGCACGCTCGTCCAGCTGTCGCATGCGACGCCGGCTGCCTTTGCGGCGGCCTGCACGTCGTCGAGATGCGCGCGGGCCTCGCGCTCGCTGCGGGCCCGGAAATCGGCCGGCGGCTCGATGATCACCTCGGAAAACGGCGAGTACGGGTACTGCGGCAGGCACGCATAGGCGGTGACACGCGCGCCGACCGCACGCGCGAGATCGATCGCGCCGTCGATCGCCTTCTGCGACAGCTCGGAGCCGTCAGTTGGAACGAGGATGTGCCGGAACATCGCGCCCTCCTGCGTCAGTCGGACCGCGCGCGCCGCGTCCGCGAGCCAAGCCGCCGCGGAACGTCGCGCACGCCAGCTTCGATTGTAGTGCGCGAAACCCGGCTGCCGACGCCGGCAGCGGGTTCGCCCTCATATCGGAAACGCGCGGGACGACGCGGCAGCATGCCATGCGCCCTATGCGCCCCAATACCCCGGCCGTTCGTACGTGTGCTTCAGATAGTCGAGAAAGAGGCGCACGCGCAGCGGCAGATGGCGGCGCTGCGGAAACACCGCATGGATGCCGATCGGCGGCGCCGCGAACGCGTCGAGCACGCTGACCAGACGGCCGGCCGCGACGTCGTCGCCGACCTCCCACCACGAGCGCCAGGCGAGGCCGTAGCCGGCAAGACACCATTCGTGCAGCACCGCGCCGTCCGAGCACTCCATCGTGCCGCTCACGCGGATCGACACGACCTTGCCGTCCTCCTGGAACGTCCAGCCGCGCTGCTGGTTCGCATTGGCGGCCAGCGCCAGACAGTTGTGGCGCACGAGCTCGGCGAGCGTCGCCGGCGTGCCGCGGCGCGCGAGATACGCGGGCGACGCGACGCACACGCGGCGGTTCTCGCCCAGTTTCAGCGACACCAGCGACGAATCGGGCAGCTCGCCGAGCCGCACCGCGCAATCGAACCCTTCGTTGACGAGGTCGACCATCCGGTCGGACAGGTCGAGCGTGACCGATACGTCCGGATGCGCGCCGCTGAACTCCGGCACGAGCGGCGCGACGTGACGCCGCCCGAAGCCGGCCGGCGCGGAGATGCGCAGATGGCCGCTCGCCTTCACGCCGCCCGCCGACACGCTGGCCTCGGCGTTCTGCATGTCGTTGATGATCCGCTGGCAATCCTCGAGGAACGCCGAGCCTTCGAAGGTCAACGTGAGCTTGCGCGTCGTGCGCACCAGCAGCTTCACGCCGAGCCGCTCCTCAAGCGCGTCGAGGCGGCGGCCGATGATCGCCGGCGCGACGCCCTCCGCGTGCGCGGCCGCCGACAGGCTGCCCTTCGCCGCGACCGCGGCGAACGTTTCGATCTGCTTGAACCGGTCCATGACTCGCAACGGGCGGCAGCGCCGCCGCCCTTCAATTCGTCTGAGCGACCAAGATTATGTATATGAAAGTAAAAAATCAAGTGATGATTCGCGTCTTTTTTAGAAGCTGCGATCACGAATAGAATCGATTCGACCTCTGAAACTCGAGCGCAAGGCTATGTCGGCCACAACGACACTCTCCTCTCCCGCCGCCATCCTGTTCGACGCATTCGGCACGTTGTTCGACGTGCATGCGGTCGTGGCCGCGGCCGAGCAGATGTTTCCCGGTCACGGCGACCGGCTGTCGCAGCTGTGGCGGCGCAAGCAGATCGAATATTCGCAGTTGCGCACGCTCGCCGATCCGGCCGGCGCGCGCTATCGCCCGTTTCGCGACATCACGCTCGACGCGCTGCGCTTCGCCGCACGCGCGCTCGGCCTCGCGCTGAACAGCGCGGCCGAGAAGCGGCTAATGGACCAATACGCATGCCTGTCGACCTATCCCGACACGGTGCCCGCGCTGCGCCGGTTGCGCGCGCTCGAACCGCGCCCGGCGCTCGCGATCCTGTCGAACGGCAACCCCGACATGCTCGACATCGCGATCAAGAGCGCCGGCATGGCCGGCCTGTTCGATCGCGTGCTGTCCGTCGACACCGTGCGCGCGTACAAGCCGAGCCCGCTCGCATATGCGCTCGGCACCGCCGCCTTCGGCGCGCAGCCGCGCGAGCTCGTGTTCGTGTCGTCGAACGCGTGGGACGTCGCCGGCGCCGCCTGGTTCGGTTACACGACGTTCTGGCTGAACCGCACCGGCGCGCCCGCCGACGAGCTCGGCGTGTCGCCCGACGGCACCGGCAGCGGCATGGCCGACCTGCTCGCATTCCTCGCCACCCCGGCTTCGTCCGGCAGACCGGCCAACCGCGCGCGCCCCGGCCCGGGCGCATGACGCGCGCCGCGCTGCCGCCTCACCCTTTCACCGAAACCGCAACTGACCGACCAAGGAGATGACACTCATGAGCACCCCGATCACGCTGCCGCAAGGCATGGCGATCACCGGCGAAATCAAGCCGGGCTACGAAGCGATCCTGACGCCCGACGCGCTCGCCGTCGTCGCGGCGCTGCATCGCGCATTCGAGCCGCGTCGCCAGGCGCTGCTGCAGGCGCGCGTCGAGCGCACGAAGCGCCTCGACGCCGGCGAGCGCCCCGATTTCCTCGCCGATACGAAGGCGATCCGCGAAGGCGACTGGAAGGTCGCGCCGCTGCCGGCCGACCTTCAATGCCGCCGTGTCGAAATCACCGGTCCCGTCGAGCGCAAGATGATCATCAACGCGCTGAATTCGGGCGCGGACTCGTACATGACCGACTTCGAGGATTCGAACGCGCCGAGCTGGACCAACCAGATCGACGGCCAGATCAACCTGAAGGACGCGGTGCGCCGCACGATCTCGCTCGAGCAGAACGGCAAGTCCTACAAGCTGAACGACAAGGTCGCGACGCTGATCGTGCGTCCGCGCGGCTGGCACCTCGACGAAAAGCACGTGACGGTCGACGGCCAGCGCGTGTCCGGCGGGATCTTCGATTTCGCGCTGTACCTGTTCCACAACGCGAAGGAACTGATTGCGCGCGGCTCGGGCCCATACTTCTATCTGCCGAAGATGGAAAGCCATCTCGAGGCGCGCCTGTGGAACGACATCTTCGTCGCCGCGCAGGAAGCGGTCGGCATCCCGCGCGGCACGATCCGCGCGACGGTGCTGATCGAGACGATCCTCGCCGCGTTCGAGATGGACGAGATCCTGTACGAACTGCGCGAACACAGCTCGGGCCTGAACGCCGGCCGCTGGGACTACATCTTCTCGGCGATCAAGAAGTTCAAGAATGACCGCGACTTCTGCCTGGCCGATCGCTCGAAGATCACGATGACGGTGCCGTTCATGCGCGCATACGCGCTGCTGCTGCTGAAGACCTGCCACAAGCGCAACGCGCCGGCGATCGGCGGGATGAGCGCGCTGATTCCGATCAAGAACGATCCGGAAGCGAACGACAAGGCGATGGGCGGCGTGCGCTCGGACAAGCAGCGCGACGCGACCGACGGCTACGACGGCGGCTGGGTCGCGCATCCGGGCCTGGTGCCGATCGCGATGGAGGAATTCGTCAAGGTGCTCGGCGACAAG
The DNA here is from genome assembly GCF_004368385.1 of Burkholderia sp. B10. Classification (NCBI taxonomy): domain Bacteria; kingdom Pseudomonadati; phylum Pseudomonadota; class Betaproteobacteria; order Burkholderiales; family Burkholderiaceae; genus Burkholderia; species Burkholderia sp. B10. The sequence continues at coordinate 71,795 of NZ_PQMX01000024.1, forward strand.
CCGAACCAGATCGGCAAGCAGCGCGACGACGTGCAGATCGAAGGCCGCAACCTGCTCGATTTCCAGCCGGAAGCACCGATCACCGAAGCCGGCCTGCGCAACAACATCAACGTCGGCATCCACTACCTCGGCGCGTGGCTCGACGGCAACGGCTGCGTGCCGATCCACAACCTGATGGAAGACGCGGCCACCGCGGAAATCTCGCGCTCGCAGGTATGGCAGTGGATCCGCTCGCCGAAGGGCGTGCTCGACGACGGCCGCAAGGTGACCGCCGAGCTCGTGCGCGAATACGCGAAGGCCGAGCTGGAGAACGTGAAGCGCTCGGTCGGCGGCAACACTCAGCCGTACGAGCGGGCCGCGGCGATCTTCGAACAGATGTCGACGTCGGAAGGCTTCACCGAATTCCTGACGCTGCCGCTGTACGAGGAAATCTGACCGCGCGGCCGGATCCTGCGGGATCCAGCCGACGCCGCCAGGCCGCCGCCGGTCGGACGACACCGCGGCCGTCCGAACCAAGCGCCCCGCGGGGCGCTTTTCGTTGGCCGCGTGACCCTGAGCATGAGCGTGCGCGGCGCGCAGGCTCAGGCCGCTTCGCGCTCGCGGCGATGCTGGACCCAGTCGCCGGACGCGATGCGCGGGCGGTCGGCGGCCGCATGCGCGGCGACCGGGTAGTACACGCACGCATAGGCTCGGCCGCCGAGTTCGACGGTCACCGGTTCCTGCCGGAACAACGTGTCGACGCCGGGATAGACGCGTTCGATCTCGTCGAGCACGGGCAGCAACAGTTCGTCGACCGCGTACACGTCGCCCCACACGAGCGACTGACCGGCCGCACCGGCCACCATGCCTGGATAAGTGCCGAAATCGTACAGTTCGCCGGGCAGCGCGACGGCTCCGAGGAGCGTGGGCGCAGGGATGCCGTGGCGCGCGGCCGCATGGCCGATGTCGTTGGCCTCGCCTGCTCGCAACGTGCCGTAGACGAATACATGGCGCATCGTGGTTCTCCTCTTCGATTCTGGTATGGCCGGGGCGTCGCGGCGACGGCGTGCGTTACGCCGGACGGAATGCGCGCAGCTCCATACAAAGTTCATTCGGGCCGGTCATTATCAGCTGAAAAACCGCCGCATGCGCCTGCGCGGCGCCTTCTACAATAACGGCATCGCAGCCGCGCCGACCGAATCGTCCATGAATCCGCCCGCCCAAGCCGACGCATCGAACCCGTACGACGTCATCGACATTCCGCCCGAATTCGCACCGACCCGCGTGCACCCGATGCGCGTGCGCGCGCGGCAGGTCGACGCGGGCCGGCGGATTCCGCGGCACACGCATGCATGGGCGCAGCTCGCGTATGCGTCGCGCGGCGTGCTGCGGGTCGCCACGACCGGCACGACCTGGATGGTGCCGCCGTCGCGCGCGATCTGGGTGCCGCCGCACGTGACGCACGAGGTCGTGATCGTCGAGGAGGCGTACCTGCGCACGGTCTATCTCGACGAATCGATCGTGCCGGACGGGCTCGACGCATGCCGAGTCGTCGAGGTCACGGGCCTGTTGCGCGAGCTGATCGTCGCGCTCGATGCCCGCGCGCTGAGCAGCGCGCGCGAGCGGCTCTTGTGCGGGCTCGTGCTCGACGAGCTGAGCCATGCCGAACCGCTGCCGCTCGCGGTGCCGATGCCGGAAGAAAAGCGGCTGCGCATGCTGTGCGAGTCGGTGCTCGCGCAGCCGGCGCATGCGGAGTCGCTCGAGCATTGGGCGAGCGAGGTCGGCGCGAGCACGCGCACGATTTCGCGGCTGTTCAAGCAGGAACTGGGCGTCAGTTTTTCGCAGTGGCGGCAGCAGGCGCTGCTCGCGCGGGCGATCCCGTTATTGAACCAGGGGCGCGCGCTGTCGCATGTCGCGCGCGAGCTCGGCTACCAGAGCCAGAGCGCGTTTTCGGCGATGTTCCGCCGTGCATTCGGCGAAAGCCCGCGCGCGTTCATGCTGCGCGGCTTCGAGCATCGCGGCACGGAAGACCGCGTGCCGGCCGCAGATGATGACGAGGACGACACCGACGGCCGCGGTGCGCTCGACACGATCGGGTAACTCGCACGGTGTGCCGGGTGCGTGCGCTCAGACCGCGCGTACCATGTGCCGGATCGAGCCGAGCTGCGCCGGGCGCGGCCCGGTGACGCGATAGCCCATGCGCTGATAAAGGCGGGCGGCCGGGTTGTCGACGAACACGCGCAACTGCAGTTCGTGCAGGCCGCGCGCGCGTGCCCAGCGATGCGACATGTCGAGCATGTAGGTGCCGGCGCCCTGCCCTCGATGACCGGCGGCGATCTGCACGTCGCGGATATGCAGCGAATCGCCCTCCTCGGTCACGCGCAGCACGCCGATGCGCTCGCCGTCGGCTTCCAGGATGAAGTTCTCGGATTCGCGCCAGCTCGCGTAGAACAGGTCGCTGCGCCACACGAGCCCATGGCGCTTGTAATAGGCGCCCATGTTGCCGTGCGTGAGCGCCTCGGCAAACGGGAAATCGCCGGACTCCGCAGGTCGGAGCTGATACAGCAGTCGCAGGTCGGTCGGATCGAGCATCGCGCTTGGGTCGAGATCGCACTCCGCCACGATAGCGCAGTCGCCGGCGGATGCAATCGCGAATTTCTCGGAGCGGCGATGAGGATCAAGGCGCCCGCAAGCGCGCCACGCGTGGAACACACAAATGAAAAAGCCCGCACAAGGCGGGCTTCTTCATTTTCTGGCGGAGCGGACGGGACTCGCCTACATCCCGCAGGCCGCGGTTGCGCGTGCACGCGCAACCCTTCGCGTCCCGCCGGAAGCCGCGCAGGCGGCTTCCTCCGCTCCGCAGTCACGTGCCCGCATGCGGGCACGAGAAGAAAACGCAAATGAAAAAGCCCGCACGAGGCGGGCTTTCTCATTTTCTGGCGGAGCGGACGGGACTCGAACCCGCGACCCCCGGCGTGACAGGCCGGTATTCTAACCGACTGAACTACCGCTCCAGTCTTGCTTCTTGCCTGGCAGGCGTCGGTTACTTCCTGCCGGCGCATCGTTTGTTCGAACGACGCCGAAATCTGGCGTCCCCTAGGGGATTCGAACCCCTGTACTCACCGTGAAAGGGTGATGTCCTAGGCCTCTAGACGAAGGGGACAACGTACTGCTTACATCTTTAACGAAAAAGCCCGTTCAAATACGTTCTTTGAACGGGCTTCGTTCTGGCGGAGCGGACGGGACTCGAACCCGCGACCCCCGGCGTGACAGGCCGGTATTCTAACCAACTGAACTACCGCTCCAGCTTTCTTCATCACCACCTACAGGACCTCGTTCACGCCCTGCAAGCGCTGCGACACTTCTACGAAACGCCGCTGAATCTGGCGTCCCCTAGGGGATTCGAACCCCTGTACTCACCGTGAAAGGGTGATGTCCTAGGCCTCTAGACGAAGGGGACAACGTACTGCTTACATCCTTAATACAAAAGCCCGCTCAAATACGTCTTGAACGGGCTTCGTTCTGGCGGAGCGGACGGGACTCGAACCCGCGACCCCCGGCGTGACAGGCCGGTATTCTAACCGACTGAACTACCGCTCCAACTTTCTGCACCGTTACCCGCAGGACGTCGGTTACGTTCCTGCAAGCCTCGCGACACTTCTACGAAACGCCGCTAAATTCTGGCGTCCCCTAGGGGATTCGAACCCCTGTACTCACCGTGAAAGGGTGATGTCCTAGGCCTCTAGACGAAGGGGACATGATCTTTTCAGATCTGTCTGACTTTCGCTATTCACTTACCGTCAACAGCGAAGGCCGGAATTCTAACTGCTTTAAATCTTTTTGTGAAGCATTTATTACTACCAGCGCTTCGCAAATCAATTTGTTTTGTTCTGATGGTGGAGGTAAGCGGGATCGAACCGCTGACCTCTTGCATGCCATGCAAGCGCTCTCCCAGCTGAGCTATACCCCCTTGCAGAACAGAAATGAGATTATATGGACCGAATTTGAACTTGTAAATACCCTTTTTGCGATTGGCGCGAAATTTTTTGCGAAGCCGCCATCGCGTCGCCGGACGGCAGCCTCGCGCCGCCCCAACCTCAAGCCAGCGCGGCCTCGATACGCGATACCACCGCGTCGCGGCCGAACAGCACGAGCACCGCGTCGATCGACGGTGTATGCGTGGTGCCCGCCACCAGCAGCCGGACCGGCATCGCAAGCTGCGGCATCTTCAGCTTGTGCGTCGCGAGCGTCGCCTTCAACGCTGCCGATACCGCTTCCTTGGTCCAGTCGGCGGCCTTCAGCGCGGCTGCGAGATCGGCCAGCGCCGGGCGCACCGCGTCGGTCACGTGCTGCGCGAGCGCATCGGCGTCGGGCGCCGGGACGCGATAGAACATCGCCGCGCCTTCCGCGATTTCCTTGACCGTCGTCGCGCGGTCCTTCATCAGGCCGATCACCGCGTCGAGCGCGGGGCCGGTCGCGATCGCCGCGTCGTCGATGCCGAGCGCATCGAGGAACGGCTTCGCGAGCGCGGCGAGGCGTGCGTTGTCGGCTTCCTTGATGTAGTGCGCGTTCAGCCAGCTCAGCTTGCTGTGGTCGTACTGCGCGGGCGACTTGCCCAGGTGCTCGAGATCGAACCACTCGACGAACTGTTCGCGCGAGAAGATTTCCGCGTCGCCGTGCGACCAGCCGAGGCGGGCGAGATAGTTGACGACGGCCTCCGGCAGGAAACCCGCGTCGCGATACGCCATCACGCTCATCGCGCCATGGCGCTTGCTCATCTTCTCGCCCTGCTCGTTCAGCACGGTCGGCAGGTGCGCGTAGACGGGCGGCTCGCCGCCGAGCGCGCGCAGGATGTTGATCTGGCGCGGCGTGTTGTTCACATGGTCGTCGCCACGGATCACGTGCGTGATGTTCATGTCCATGTCGTCCACGACCACGCAGAAGTTGTAGATCGGCGTGCCGTCAGGACGCGCGATCACGAGGTCGTCGAGCTCCTCGTTCGAGATCTCGACACGCCCCTTCACCGCGTCGTCCCACACGACCGTGCCGGTCAGCGGGTTGCGGAAGCGCAGCACCGGCTTCACGCCGGCCGGCGGCTCGGGGAGCACCTTGCCAGGCTCCGGGCGCCACGTGCCGTCATAGCGCGGCTTCTCGCCGGCCGCGCGCTGGCGTTCGCGCAGCGCATCGAGCTCCTCGGCCGACATGTAGCACGGGTAAGCGAGGCCCTGTTCGAGCATCTGCGCCAGCACCGCGCGATAGCGATCCATGCGCTGCATCTGGTAGATCGGACCTTCGTCGAAATCGAGGCCGAGCCATTGCATCCCTTCGAGGATCGCGTCGACGGCTTCCTGCGACGAGCGCTCGACGTCGGTATCCTCGATACGCAGCACGAACGTGCCCTTCATCTTGCGGGCGAACGCCCACGGATAGAGCGCGGAGCGGATGTTGCCGAGGTGGATGAAGCCGGTTGGACTCGGTGCGAAGCGGGTACGGACAGGACGGGTCATAAACGGTAACTCGAACGCCTGGGGCGCATGAATGATTCGACGCGGGACGACGGCGGCAAACCGCACAACGACGGGGCCGGCCGCGCCCGGAACGGGAAAGAAGCCGGAATTATACTCGCGCCGGTCTGCGCGCCAAGCGCACCGCTTGCTTTATGATGTGCGCGCCGCCACCGCCCCCGGGCGCGGCGCCGGCCGCCCGGATTGCCCCGCGCGGCCGCTCGCAATCCATCGCCGCCGCGGGCCGCAAGGCCCGCCACCCAGCCGCCGGAGAATCATTCGATGTCGTCCCCTCGCCTGTCGCGCCGCCACTTCACGATCGCATGCGCGTCCGCCACTCTCGCCGCATGCACGTCGTTCGGCGAGAAGTCTCGTCCCGACAACGCCGCGACCGCGCAGAAGCCCGTGAAGATCGGCATCGCGCTCGGCGGCGGCGCCGCCCGCGGTTTTTCACACATCGGCGTGCTGAAGGCGCTCGAGGCGCGCGGCATCCCGATCGACCTCGTCGCCGGCACCAGCGCGGGCTCGGTGGTCGGCGCGCTGTACGCGTCGGGCATGAGCGGGCTGCAGATCAACAAGATCGCGCTCGACATGGATCAGGCCGCGATCAGCGACTGGGCGCTGCCGTTCCGCTCGCGCGGGCTGCTGCAGGGCATCGCGCTGCAGAACTTCCTGAACAAGACGCTGAACAACCGGCCGATCGAGAAGATGGCCAAGCCGCTCGGCGTCGTCGCGACCGACCTGCAGAACGGTCAGCCGATCCTGTTCCAGCAGGGCAACACGGGGCTCGCGGTGCGCGCGTCGTGCAGCGTGCCGTCGGTGTTCGAGCCCGTGAAGATCGGCAACCGCGAATACGTCGACGGCGGCCTCGTGAGCCCGGTGCCCGCGTCGTTCGCCCGCAAGATGGGCGCGAGCTTCGTGATCGCGGTGGACATCTCGTCGCGGCCGGACGGCGCGGCGACCGACAACCCGATCGAGATGCTGCTGCAGACCTTCACGATCATGGGCCAGACGATCAAGACCTACGAGCTCGACAAGTATGCGGACGTCGTGATCCGCCCGAATCTCGCCGCGATGGGCGGCAGCGACTTCAATCAGCGCAACGCGGCGATCCTCGCGGGCGAGGAAGCGGTGGCGCGCATCATGCCCGAACTGCAGCGCAAGCTCGCGGCCGCGCGCGGCGGCGTGGCCGCATAAGCGCGCACGGCGCCCGCCGCTCACGCGGCCCCAAAAGCAAAAAACCCTGTCGCCTTTCGGTGACAGGGTTTCTTTCGACCTGACGAACGATCAGTTGCTGCCGTTCGCGGCGTCGTCGCCGATCGTGGCGCGCACGCGCTGGCGCAGATCCTCGGCGTTCATCGGAAACGTCGATTCGAGCCGGCGCGCGCCGGTGAAACGCTTTTCCCAGTAGCCGCTGTCGAGATCGTCGACGCGCACGGTGCTGCCGGTCGACGGCGAATGCACGAACTTGTTGTCGCCGATGTAGATGCCGACGTGCGAGAACGTGCGGCGCATCGTGTTGAAGAACACGAGATCGCCCGGCTTCAGGTTGCTCATGCTGACCTTCTCGCCGACGCGGCTCATTTCTTCCGCGCGACGCGGCAGCGACATGCCGAGCGTATCCTGGAACACGTAGCGCACGAAGCCGCTGCAATCGAGGCCGGAGTCCGGCGAATTGCCGCCCCAGCGATAGCGCACGCCGATCATGTTCAGCGCGCTGACCACGACGTCGCCCGCCTTGCCCGCCATGCCGGACAGGAACGACTTCGCGCCGCCACTAGCCGGCTGCGCAGAGGTCTGCTGGAGGGAAGTCGACCCGATTTGAGTCGAATTGCTGACATTCTGATTGAAACTGCTGACTTCGTCGGCGAACGCGCCGGGAGCTGCTGCGATCAGGGCGCCGATGAACAGCCCGGCGACGGTGCGCACACATGCCTGGGACAGGGATCGATGCTGCATTGGTCGATGGAATTTGCTTAAAAATCAGCTGATTGGCGGAAAATTTCGGTCGATACTAGCCAGCGCGTAATCGTTTGTCAAAACAAATTAAAAAATACAATCGAGATGGTTGGACCATTGGACCCGCTATCATGCTTTCCAGACGGCTTTCAACAGCTTTTGTGTGTAAGGATGTGACGGTCTCGTGAAGATATCCGCCACGTCGCCGGACTCGACGACCGCCCCGCCCTGCATCACCGCGACGCGGTGCGCCATCGCGCCGATCACCTCCAGATCGTGGCTGATGAATACATAGCCCAGGTTGTATTTCTGTTGCAAATTCGCGAGCAGCTTCAGCACCTGCTGCTGGATCGACACGTCGAGCGCGGAAGTCGGCTCGTCGAGGATCAGGATGCGCGGCTCCAGCACGAGCGCGCGTGCGATCGCGATCCGCTGCCGCTGGCCGCCGGAGAACTCGTGCGGATAGCGATGCAGCACCGTGCGGTCGAGGCCGACTTCGCGCAGCACCGTCAGCGACTTCGCGCGGCGCGCGTCCGCGCTCAGTTCCGGGCGATGCAACTCGAGCCCCTCCCCGACGATCCGCTCGATCGTCTGACGCGGCGACAGCGAACTGAATGGATCCTGAAAGACGACCTGCATGTTCGAGCGCAGCGCGGTCTGTTCGCGGCCGCGATAGGTCGACAGCGCGCGCCCCTGGAACTCGATCTCGCCGGCCACCGTCCGTTGCAGCCCGAGCAGCGCCATCGCGAGCGTCGACTTTCCGGAGCCGGATTCGCCGACGATCCCGAGCGTCTCGCCCTGCCGCACCGACACGGACACGTCATCCACCGCCGTCACCGGCAGCGTCCCGAACCAGCCGGCCAGCCCCGGCCGCTTGCGCGCGAACTGCACGCTGACGTGGCGCGCGTCGAGCACGACCGGCGCGATCGGCAGCACCGGCGCGACCGTGCGCTGCGGCCGGCTGTTCAGCAGCCGCTGCGTATACGGATGCTCGGGCTGCGCGAAGATCCGCTCCACCGGCCCGCTCTCGACCAGCCTGCCGTGCTCCATTACGGCGACCCGCTCGGCGAAGCGCCGCACGAGGTTCAGATCGTGCGTGATCAGCAGGATCGCCATCCCGCGCTTTTCCGCCTCGTCGCGCTGCAGTTCGAGCAGCAGGTCGACGATCTGCGCGCGGATCGTCACGTCGAGCGCGGTGGTCGGCTCGTCGGCCAGCAGCAGGCGCGGCCGGCAGGCGAGCGCCATCGCGATCATCGCGCGCTGCCGCTGGCCGCCCGACAGCTCGTGCGGGTAGCTGTCGACGCGCTTCTCGGGCTCCGCGATGCCGGTGCGGGCGAGCAGCGCGATCGTGCGCTTGCGCGCTTCGCCGGCCGTCACGCCGTCGTGCAGCACGATCGTCTCGGCGATCTGCGCGCCGACCGTGTACAGCGGATTGAGCGCCGTCATCGGCTCCTGGAAGATCATCGCGATGTCCGAGCCGCGCAGCCCGCGCATCTCGCGCTCGCTCTTGCCGGCGAGATCCTGCCCGGCGAAGCGGATGGTGCCGCTCACGTCCGCATCACGCAGCAGCCGCAGGATCGACAGCGCGGTCACGCTCTTGCCCGAGCCCGACTCGCCGACCAGCGCGACGCGTTCGCCGCGACCGATCGCGAGCGTCACGTCTTCGACGGCCACCGTGTCGCCGAAGCGCACGTGCAGATGCTCGAGCGACAGCAGCGGTTCGCCCGGCTGCGAGGCGTCGATGGCGCTCATCGCTGGCCTCCTGCGGCGCGCACCGAGTCGGCGATCCGCGTGTCGAGCGCATTGCGCAGTGCGTCGCCCATGAAGGTCAGCAACAGCAGCGTCGCGACCAGCACGCCGAACGTCGACAGCGAGATCCACCACGCGTCGAGATTGGCCTTGCCCTGCGCGAGCAGTTCGCCGAGGCTCGGCGTCGGCGGCGGCACGCCGAGGCCGAGGAAATCGAGGCTCGTGAGCGCGAGGATCGCCCCGCTCATCCGGAACGGCAGGAACGTGATCACCGGCGTCATGCTGTTCGGCAGCACGTGGCGCCAGATGATCTGCCAGTTCGTGAGGCCCATCGCGCGGGCCGCGCGCACGTAGTCCTGCGTGCGGTTGCGCAGGAATTCGGCGCGCACGTAGTCGGCGAGGCCGATCCAGCCGAACAGCGACAGCAGCACGATCAGCAGCAGGAAGCTCGGCTCGAAGATCGACGCGAAGATGATCAGCAGATACAGCTCCGGCAGCGAGCTCCAGATTTCGATCAGGCGCTGCCCGACGATGTCGATGCGGCCGCCGAAGAAGCCCTGCACCGCGCCCGCGGCGATGCCGAGCAGCGTGCCGATGGCGGTGAGGATCAGCGCGAACTCGACCGACACGCGAAACCCGTACACGAGGCGCGCGAGCAGATCGCGGCCCTGCGCGTCGGTGCCGAGCCAGTTCGCGCGCGACGGCGGCGCGGGGTTCGGCACGTTCGAGAAGTAGTTCAGCGTGTCGTAGTAATAGCGGTTCGGCGGGTAGATCGCGAAGTTGCCCGGCGCTTCGAGGCGCTTGCGCACGTACGGATCGAGATAATCGGCCGGCGTCGGGAAGTCGCCGCCGAAGGTCGTCTCCGGATACGCATGGAACATCGGGAAATAGGTGTGCCCGTCGTAGCGCACGACGAGCGGCTTGTCGTTGGACCACAGCGGCGCCGCGAGGCTCGCGGCGAATGCGACGACGAAGATCACGAAGCTCCAGTAGCCGAGCCGTTGCTGGCGGAAGCGCTGCCACACACGCCGCGCGGGCGACGGCGACACGCGCGCCCGCGCGGCGTCGATGCGGGACGACGCGATGGCCCGGCTCATCGCGCACCTCGCCCGGCGCGCGCGGGCAGGCGTAGAGGCGCGCCGGCGATCGGCGTGCGAACGGACGGTTTCATGTCAGCGCTCCAGGTTTTCGAATTGAATGCGCGGGTCGACCCACACGTAGCAGAGGTCGGAGACGAGCTTGGTCGCGAGCCCGATCAGCGTGAACAGGTACAGCGTGCCGAGCACGACCGGATAGTCGCGCCGCACGACCGATTCGTACGACAGCAGCCCGAGGCCGTCGAGCGAGAACAGCGTCTCGATCAGCAGGCTGCCGGTGAAGAACGCGCCGATGAACGCGGCCGGAAAGCCGACGATCAGCGGCAGCATCGCGTTGCGGAACACGTGCTTCCACAGCACGGTGCGCTCGGTGAGCCCCTTCGCGCGCGCCGTGAGCACGTACTGCTTGCGGATCTCGTCGAGGAACGCGTTCTTCGTGAGCATCGTGATGACCGCGAAGCTGCCGACGACCGATGCGGTGATCGGCAGCGCGATGTGCCACAGATAGTCGAGCACCTTGCCGAGCAGCGACAGCTGCGAGAAGTTGTCCGACGTGAGGCCGCGCAGCGGAAACAGCTGCCAGAACGAGCCGCCGCCGAACAGCACGAGCAGCAGCACGCCGAGCACGAAGCCGGGAATCGCATAGCCGACCAGCACGACGAGGCTCGTCGCGACGTCGAACGGCGAGCCGTTGCGCACGGCCTTCGCAATGCCGAGCGGCACCGAGATCAGATACGTGAGGAAGAAGGTCCACAGCCCGATGCTGATCGATACCGGCAGCTTCTGCACGATCAGCGACCAGACGCTCTGGTGGCGGAAGTAGCTGTCGCCGAGATCGAAGCGCGCGAAGCGCTTGAGCATCAGCCAGTAGCGTTCGAGCGGCGGCTTGTCGAAGCCGTACAGCGCCTTGAGCTGCGCGAGCTGCTGCGCGTCGACGCCGGTATGCGCGCGCATGCCGAACGGCACCGCGCCCTCGCCCGTGGCGCCCTTGCGCAATTCCTGCACGGCCTGTTCGACCGGGCCGCCCGGCACGAACTGGATCACGGCGAAGGTGAGCGTGAGCACGCCGACGAGCGTCGGAATCATCAGCAGCAGACGTTTGAGGATGTAGCTCCACATAGGGCGGCGACTCGTGATCGATAGGCTGGGTTGAACGAACGGCAGGCGGGCTTCAGTGGTCGGGCTTCGCCCACCACGTCGACACGACCCAGCCCTCGGCGGAATAGTACAGCGGCAGCGTCTGCGGGTAGCCGAGCGAGCGCTTGTACGCGATGCGGTGGGTGGTGCTGTACCACTGCGGCACCGCGTAATAGCCGTGCATCAGCACGCGGTCGAGCGCGTGAGTCGCGTCGAGCAGCTCGTCGCGCGTCTGCGCGGTGCCGAGCGCATGCAGCAATGCGTCGACGGCCGGCGACTTCAGCCCGATCAGGTTGTCGGAGCCCGGTTCGTCGGCGAACTTGCTCGCGTAGCGCGAATACTGTTCGGCGCCCGGCACCTGCACGCCGGGCAGGCGCACCGTCGTCATGTCGTAATCGAACGCGTCGAGCCGCTTTTGCAGCAGCGCGTAGTCGGCCGTGCGAAAGCGTGCGTCGATGCCGAGCTTCGCGAGGTTGCGCTGATACGCGGTCACGATGCCTTCCATCGCGGCACCCGAATCGTCGAGGATCTCGAACCTGAACGGCTCGCCCCGCGCATTGCGCAGCGCGCCGTCGCGATAGGTCCAGCCGGCTTGCGCGAGGAGCGTGCGCGCCTTCAGCAGATTCGCGCGCAGCGAACCGGGCGGATTCGTGCTCGGCTGCGTGACCATCGGGCCGAACACGGCCGGGTCGAGCTGCGCGCGCAGCGGCTCGAGCAGCTTCAGCTCGCCCGCGCCCGGCGTGCCGGTCGCCTGCAGGTCGGTGTCGGCGAAATAGCTGTCGAGCCGCGTGTAGGCGCCGTAGAACAACTGGCGGTTCAGCCATTCGAAGTCGAACGCGAGGTCGAGCGCCTCACGCACGCGCACGTCGCGAAACAGCGGCCGGCGCAAGTTCATGAAGAAGCCCTGCATCCCCGCGCCGTTGTGCTGGCGGAATTCGCGCTTGACGAGCTCGCCGCTGTCGAAGCGCTTGCCGACGTCGCGGCGCGCCCAGTTGCGTGCGATGTATTCGACGAGCACGTCGTACTCGCCGGCCTTGAAGGCCTCCAGCCGCGCGACGCCGTCGCCGTACAGCTTGTAGACGATGTGCTCGAAGTTGTTGGTGCCGACCCGCACCGGCAGGTCGGCGCCCCAGTACGCGGGATTGCGCCGGTACGTGATCGTGCGGCCGTTGTCGTAGCGCTCGATCAGATACGGGCCGCTGCCGATCGGCTGCTCGAACGCGAGCTGGTCGAACGGGATGCGCGAACCGTCGGCGCGCAAGCCCCACTTGCGGGAGAACACCGGCACGCCGCCGGCGATCAGCGGCAACTCGCGATTCGCGCTGCGAAACTCGAAGCGCACGGTCGCGCGATCGACCACGACCGCCTTCGTGATCTCGGCGAAATACGCGGCGAATTGCGGCGCGGCCTGCTTGCTCTTCAGCGTGTCGAACGAGAACTTGACGTCGTCGGCTGTGACCGCATCGCCGTTCGAGAAGCGCGCGCGCGGGTTCAGGTGGAACGTGACCGAGCGGCGATCGGCGGCGATGTCGATGTCGTCGGCGAGCAGCCCGTACGCGGACGACGGCTCGTCCATGCTGCCGGTCGCGAGGCTTTCGAACAGCATGTCGATGCCGGGCGCCGAATTGCCGCGCATCGTGAACGGATTGAACTTGTCGAACGACGTCAGCCGGTTCGGGTTCGCGAGCACGAGCGTGCCGCCCTTCGGCGCGTCGGCGTTCACATAGTCGAAGTGCTTGAAGCCCGGCGGATATTTCGGCTCGCCATACTGTGCGATCGCATAGGCGGCTTGCGCGGCGGTCGCGGCCAGCACCGCCTGTATTGCCCATACGGCCGCGCTGCGGCCGGCCGTGCGCAGCACGTGCGCGACGCCGCAGCGGATGGACGCGGCGGCAGCGTGGCGCGAACCCTTCGTCATAGAGGCCCTGTCGGTCGATTGAGGGATGGAACGGGGTCGATTCTACCCATTCAAGTCGACATCGAGCCAGATGGCGGCCTGCGTGCGGCGTAGCGACGCTTGGCTGGAACTGCGCGCACGTCCGCACGGGCAAAGAAAAACCGCCCGTGGGCGGGTGTGCCGATGGGCGGTTCGTCGGGTGGGCGGGCGTGTCGTTGGAGCGCTTGGGGCGCGCAGCCGCGCGGCCATTGGGAGCGCGACGTTCGGGTGCTTGGGTGCCCG
>NZ_PQMX01000025.1:0-84817 GCF_004368385.1 Burkholderia sp. B10
GTGAAGGGCCGCCGCGCGGCGGCCGGCGGCAGGCAGGACCGGGCGGCGATGCGGGCGGCCGGCCGCCCGCGCGTGCTCAGATCGGCAGCAGCGACAGCAACGGCGCGATCAGCACCATCGCGACGCCCGCGATCATCATCGTGAGGCTGGACACGACGCCTTCCTCGCTGCCGATCTCGCGCGCCTTCGCAGTGCCGACGCCGTGTGCGGCCGCGCCGAACAGCGCGCCGCGCGCGAGCCGCGTGCGCATCGGCACCAGCGCGAGCACGAGTTCGCCGAGCAGCATCCCGCAGATGCCGGTCGCGATCACGAACAGCGCGGTGAGGTCCTTCGGCGCGTGGATCTTGTCGGACACCGCGAGCGCGAACGGGGTCGAGACCGAACGCGTCATCAGCGAGCGCTGCAGCTCGGGCGACAGGTGCAGCAGCTTCGCGAGCAGCAGCGAACCGCACACGCCCGCCGCGATCCCGACCGCGACGCCGACCGACAGCGACAGCCAGTGGCGGCGGATCAGCTCGCGGTATTCGTAGATCGGCACCGCGAACGCGATGGTCGCCGGGCCGAGCAGCCACATCAGCCAGCGCGTGTCGCGGAAGTACACCGAATACGGGATGCCGGTCAGCACGACCAGCAGCGCGAGCACGCCCGGCACGAACACCAGCGGCGAGAACAGCAGCGTCTTGCGGTACGCGTAGAGCCGCTTCGACGCGAAATACAGCGCGACCGTCAGCACGAAGCAGCCGATCGAGATCGCGGTATTCACCTGGTCGACGCTCAGGCGCGACAGCAGCGCATGCATGACGGGCTCCGGCTCAGTGGACCGACACGGTCGCCAGACGCGCGCGGCGGCGTTCGGCGAACATGCGTTGCGCGGCGAGCCGGCGCTCGAGCTTCGCGGCGAGGTCGACCGCGACGGCCACCGCGACCATCACGAACGCGGTGCCGGCGAGCATGACGAGCGCGATGCGCCAGCCGTCCTCGCGGAACAGCCCGCCGTACTGGACGGCCGCGACGGCCGCCGGCACGAAGAACAGCAGCATGTCGGACAGCAGCCAGTTCGCGCCGTCCTTCACCCATGCAGGCGCGACGCGCCCCGAGAACAGCAGCACCAGCAGCACGGCGAGCCCGACCACGCCGGACGGCACCGGCAGGCCGACCGCGCGCACGGCCCAGTCGACCGCGAGCCACAGCACGCCGAGCGCGGCGGACTGCAGCGCGATGCGGCCCGTGCGCGTGAGCTTGCCCGGCGTGGCGGGAAGGACGGCGACAGACGCGGTCGAGTGGCTCATGGCTGGCTCCTGCAGAGATTCGGTTGATGGTAGGAGTATAGGGTTTCCCCTAACCATAAATAAAATGACTTGTCTCTATCCTTATCATTCCAGTTCGGAATCCTGTCTGTAGATGCTGCACCAATCTGGGGAGAAGCGATGGAATTGCGCGCGCTGCGGTACTTCGTCGAAGTGGTCCGCCAGCAGAGTTTCACGGCGGCGGCCGACCGGCTGTTCGTCACGCAGCCGACCATCAGCAAGATGGTGAAGGCGCTGGAGGACGAGATCGGCTCGCCGCTGCTGCTGCGCGACGGCCGGCAAATGGTGCTGACCGACGCGGGCCGGATCGTGTTCCAGCGCGGCCAGGACGTGCTCGCCGCGCAGGCGCAGCTGCAGTCGGAGCTGAACGATCTGGGCACGCTCGGGCGCGGCGAGCTGACGATCGGCATTCCGCCGCTCGGCGGCTCGTTGTTCACGCCGATCATCGCCGCGTACAAGCAGCGCTATCCGAACATCGAGCTGAAGCTGTTCGAGCAGGGCGCGCGGATGATCGAGGCGGCGCTGATGTCGGGCGAGCTGGAGCTGGGCGGGCTGCTGGAGCCGGTCGACCCCGGCACGTTCGAGCGGCTGCCGATGGTGCGCGCGCCGCTGTGGCTGGTCGCGCCGCGCGAGTCGCGCTGGGAGGACCACACGGCCGTGCCGCTCGCCGACCTCGCGCGCGAGTCGTTCGTGTTCTACGCGGAAAGCCTCGCGCTGCACGACGCGGTGCTCGACGCGTGCCGGCAGGCCGGCTTCACGCCGTCGATCGTGAGCCGCAGCGGCCATTGGGACTTCATGGCCGCGCTGGTGCACGCGGGCGTCGGCATCGCACTGCTGCCCGAGCCGTACTGCCGGCGGCTCGACGCGCGGCAGTTCACGTGCCGGCCGATCGTCGAGCCGGAAATCACGTGGGCGATCGCGCTCGGCTGGCTGAAGAAGGGTTATCTGTCGCACGCGGCGCGCGCGTGGCTCGAGGTTGCGCGCGCGACGCTGCCCATCGCGTCCGGCGATGATCTCGCCTTCGGGGGTCTGCTCGCGCGCGAGTGATGCGGGCCGGGACATCGGCACGCGGCGGCCGTGCGGCTCATGCGTGCCGTGGGCGGTGGGCGTGGGCGACGTGTGCGGCCCGCGGCCGGTGGCCGGGCACGCGACGCCGGCCGCGGCGGGGCTCAATGCCCCATCGACGGCCCCGCGCCCTTCTTCGGCTTCGTGATCCACACGAGCGCCGCGAGCGCGATGAACACGCCGGCCGACAGGTGGAAGAAGTCGTTGGTCGCCATCATGAAGCCCTGCTGCGTGACGAGCTGGTTGAGCTGCGCGTTGGCCGTCTGCCCGACGACCCCGAGCTGCGCGAGCGCGGCCTGGTAGTCCGTCGTGTTCTGCGCATAGACGCTCACCGATTCCGCGAGCCGCGCATGGTGGTAGATCGCGTCGTTCTCCCAGAACGTCGAGCTGGCCGCGGTGCCGATCGCGCCGGACAGCGTGCGCAGGAAGTTCGACAGCCCCGACGCGCTCGCGAGCCGGTCGTCCGAAATGCTCGACAGCGTGATCGTCGTCATCGGCACGAAGAAGCACGCGACGCCGATGCCCTGCACGAGCCGCGGCAGGATCACGTGGTTGAACGGCACGTCGAGCGTGAACGTCGAATTCCACACCGACACGCCCGCGAACACGATGAACGCGAAGCTCGCGACCATCCGCAGGTCGAGCCGGTGCATGTTGCGCCCGATCAGCGGCGACAGCACCAGCGCGAGCAGCCCGACCGGCGCGGTCGCGAGCCCGGCCTTGCCGGCCGTGTAGCCCATCACCGTCTGCAGCCACAGCGGGAAGATCACGACCGAGCCGAAGAACGCCATGAAGCCGAACGAGATGATCAGCGCGCCGAGCGCGAAGTTGCGGTCGCGGAACAGCGACAGGTCGACCACCGGCTCCTTCTCGGTGGCCTCCCACACGAGCATGAACGCGAGCGACACCACCGCGATCAGCGCGAGCGCGACGATGAAGCTCGAGTTGAACCAGTCGCGATCCTTGCCGAGGTCGAGCATCATCTGCAGGCACGACACGCCGATCACGAGCAGCGCGAGGCCGATCGCGTCGATCCGCTGTTTGCTCGTGCGGGTCTCGCGGCCGCGCAGCAGGAAGTACGCGCAGGTCGCCGAGAAGATCCCGATCGGCAGGTTGATGTAGAAGATCCACGGCCACGTGTAGTTGTCGCTGATCCAGCCGCCCAGCAACGGGCCGAAGATCGGCGCGACGATCACCGTCATCGCCCATAGCCCGAGCGCGAGCCCGCGCTTCGCGGGCGGGTAGCTGCGCATCAGGATGGTCTGCGACAGCGGCACCATCGGCCCCGACACGAGGCCCTGCAGCAGCCGGAACGCGATCAGCGTCTCGAAGTTCGACGCGAGGCCGCACAGCGCCGACGCGATCGTGAACGCGAGCACCGACAGCGTGAACAGCCGCACTTCGCCGACCCGCCGCGCCAGCCAGCCGGTCAGCGGCACCGCGATCGCCGATGCGACCGAGTACGACGAGATCACCCACGTGCCTTCGCTGGTCGCGACGCCGAGGCTGCCCGAGATGGTCGGCACCGCGACGTTCGCGATCGACGTGTCGAGCACTTCCATGAAGGTGCCGAGCGCGAGCCCGACGGTGAGCAGCGCGAGCGCGCCGCCGGTGAGCGGCGCCGGTTCGGCGGCAGGGGACGCGGCAGATGCCGTGGTGGTGGACATCGGAATCTCCTAGACGCGACGCGCGCAACGCGTCGGCACAAGGCGCGGGCACACGGAACCGTGCGGCGCGACCGGGTGGAACGAATGAAGGGGCGCGCGGGGCACCTGCACGGTCATCTTCTGCCCAGACAGACAAATAAGCGAATGCTTAAACCGGAACATCGGACCTCCGCGCTCAACAGTGGGGTTCGTCGGATTCGTCGGGCTTCGGGCAGCCGGCGTCGCCGGGGCCGTTCGCGATGAAGCGCTGCAGCAGGCCGGTGAGCGTCGCGAGCTCGTCGGCCGAGAAGCCGGCCAGCTGCGCGTTCAGCGCGGTCGCGATCAGCGACGGCAACGCCCGCGCCGCCTCGGCGCCGCGCTCGGTCAGCGTCAGCTCGATTACGCGGCGGTCCTGCTCGCTGCGCGCGCGGGCCACCAGGCCCTTGCGCTCGAGACGGTCGAGCATCCGCGTCATCGAGCCGCTGTCGTACGACATCTTGCGCGACAGCTCGAACGGCGTGCGCGCATAGCCGCGCGACAGCAGCAGGATCACGCCGATCTGCTGCGCGGTGAGGTCGTACGGCTCGAGGGCGCGATCCATCCGCTCGACGAGCGCCTGCCGAGCCTTGGTCAGGAAATAACCGAGGCTCGTTTCCAGCTCGATGGTGTCGGGATCGTAAAGGCCGCCGTTCATTGCGATTGCGCGCAGCAACAGTGCGTTTCAGGACAAAACGCGCCCAGTATCTTGAAAAATGATTGCTTGGTCAATATTATTTCAGGCAACCAGTTACGACGTGCATGTCGCACCGCCGGAGACTATGTTCTGACCGCCGCGCCCGCCCTGCCGGGCACCCGAGGATGTTCCCCATGCTGTTCCTGAAAAACGCCGCCGGCGCACTGCGCCGCAACCTGACCGATACCGCTCATCATGCGTTCGCCGGCCCGCACCGCGGCTGGAAGATCGCGCTGTACGTGACGATGCTGGTGGTGCCGGGCGGCTCGCTCGCGGCGCTCGGGTTCGCGTGGTTCGATCATCGGCGCCAGCGCAGCGCGAAACGGGCCGGCCGCGCCGGGCACCGCACGACTCAGACGGCGGCACCCGACCCATCGCCATGGCGGCCCGCCGTCGATCCCCTGCCGGTGCCCGCGCGCTGCCACTGACGCGGCGCGGCGCACGCCGTCGCCGTTGCCTTCGCCGTTGAATCGGCCCGCCGCAACGCGCGGTGCGGTCGGCGCAGCCGGCCCGTTTTGCACGCAAGCCCGCCGTAACGGCCGGTAAACCGGCCTTCCGCACCGGTAACACATGCGCGCGGCCGCGCACCTTACCCTTACGGCTGCGCAGCTTTCCCGCCGTCAGTTACCATTTGTCCGCCAGCGGCTGAACGTCCGCACCGCGCGCCTTGCGCGACGCCGCTCGCCGGCCGCCGCACCCAGACAGGAACCTCACGATGCCGTACGCCTCCTTCCCGCGCGCCTTTCGCCCGCTGAGCGCCGCCGTTGCCGTTGCAACGGCCGTGCTGCTCGCCGGCTGCGCGGTCGGGCCCGACTATCACCGGCCCGACACGACGATTCCCGCCGCGTTCAAGGAAGCGCCGGCCGGCTGGAAGGTCGCGCAGCCGGCCGACCGGGCCGATCGCGGGCCGTGGTGGTCCGTCTACGGCGATTCACAGCTCGACGCGCTGATCGGCAAGCTCAACGCGTCGAACCAGACCATCGCGCAATCGGCCGCCGCGTACCGGCAGGCACGCGCGCTCGTGACCGAGGCGCGCGCCGCGTACTTCCCGACGGTCGGGCTGACGGCGTCGGGCACGCGCTCGCGTACGGGACGCGCGTCGTCGTCGGGTTCGTCCACGTTCGGCGGCGGCTCGGCGATCGGCAACAGCTACAGCGTCGGCCTCGATGCGAGCTGGGAGCCGGACCTGTGGGGCAAGGTGAGCCGCAACGTCAGCGCGCAGCGCGCCGGCGAAGCGGCGGCCGCGGCCGATCTCGCGAACGCGCGGCTGTCGCAGCAGGCGCTGCTCGCGCAGACGTACTTCCAGCTGCGCACGTCCGATGCGCTGCAGAAGCTGCTCGACGACACGGTGAAGTCGTACGGCGACTCGCTGAAGCTCACGCAGAACCAGTACGCGCAGGGCGTGGCCGCGCGCGCCGACGTGATCCAGGCGCAGACCCAGCTGCAGAGCGCGCAGGCCGCGTCGATCGACAACGGCGTCGCGCGCGCGCAATACGAGCATGCGATCGCGACGCTGATCGGCGAACCGGCATCGACCTTCTCGCTGCCGCCGAACCCGCTCGCCGAGGAGCCGCCGGTCACGCCGGTCGACGTGCCGTCCGCGCTGCTCGAGCGCCGGCCCGACATCGCGGCCGCCGAGCGCCGCGCGGCCGCCGCGAACGAGCAGATCGGCGTCGCGATCGCCGCGTTCTTTCCGACGCTCACGCTGTCGGCCAGCGGCGGCTTCCAGAGCTCGGTATGGTCGCAGCTGTTCACGCTGCCCGCACGGTTCTGGACGGTCGGCCCGCAGCTCGCGGCGACGCTGTTCGACGCCGGCCTGCGGGCCGCGCAGACCGACGCGGCCCGCGCGACCTACGATCAGGACGTCGCCGCGTACCGGCTCGCGGTGCTCACCGCGTTCCAGGACGTCGAGGACAACCTCGCGTCGCAGCGCATCCTCGCGCAGGAAGTCGACGTGCAGCGGCAGGCGGTCGCGAGCGCCGAGCAGGCGCTGGCGATCGTCACGAACCAGTACAAGGCCGGCACGGTCGCCTATCTGAACGTGCTGACCGCGCAGACCACCGCGTTCACTGCGCAGCAGAAGCTCGCGACGCTCGGCGGCCAGCGGATGGTGTCGTCGGTCGGGCTCGTGAAGGCGCTCGGCGGCGGCTGGGATACGTCGGACATGGCGCGCGAGACGGGCGGCATGGCGGCGCCCGCCGCGATGCCGGCGTCCGGCGCGACGGCCGCCGCGCCGCTCGCGCAGCAGTAACGGGAGCCGCGGCGCGGGCCGCGGCGGCTCAGCGCATCGCGTCGCCGAAGATCAGCGACACCTGGTTGTTGCCGATCGGATGTCCGAGCAGGTTCAGCAGCCCCGCGAGGTTCGCCTGCTGCTCCGGCGCCGCGTGCGCGGTGCCGCGGAACGACCCGTGGCCGGGGCCGAAGCCGCCGTGTCCGTCGAGGAACAGCGGGCCCTGCGTGGTCGACAGGTCGAGATCGGCGTCCGCGCCCTTCGCCTGCAGCACCGCGCGGTACGAGCCGAGCGGCTTCACGCGCGACACGCGCGAACTCATCGAATCGATCGTCACCGTCAGCTGGCCGAACGCGTTGTTGCCGATCAGCCGCCAGTCGGTCCAGCCGAGCCGCACGTCGCCCTGCAGGTCGAGCGTGTTGAACGGCGTGCCGAGCCCGGCGAGCAGCGAAGCGGGCACGGCCATCGCACCGGCCGACAGCACCGCGCCGCGCCACGTCGCGTCGAGCGTGACGGCATCGGGCATCGCCTCGGTCTGCCGCATGCGCATCTGCACGCGGCCGGTCAAGAGCGGCCAGAAGCGCGTGGTCCATTCGACGCGGCCCGGCAGCAGCGTGGCGGCGCTCTGGTCCGCGCCCGGCGCCAGCATCAGCGTGCCGGAGCCGTGCCACAGCGAGCCGTCCGGATCGACGAGATTCAGGTGACCGCCGGTCGCGCGCGCGAACTGCGGCGCGATCCACGCGGCCGGCGCGAGCGCGACGAGCGTGGCGGCCGTGGCCAGCGCGCCGGCCGCCAGCCACGGCAAGACGGCGACGAGCCGCCTGAGTGCCGGCCGCATCGGCCGGGCATCGCTTGTTTCGTTCACTGCGTCATTTCTGCATCGAGGGTTGCATCACGGCCGTCAGGTCGACCTGACCGTCATCCTTCAGTGCGGTGGCATGCGCTTCGCCGACCTGCACCTTGAACTGCCGGCGCGCATCGTCGAGCCACTGCGTCCATGCCGGGAACGACACGTTCTTCATCTGGACCTGCACGCCGTTGCCGACCACCTGCACCTGCGCGCCCTGCAGCCCGTGATCGGACAGCGACGCCGTGAGCGCGTCCTTCAGCGCGAGGCCGGTCGGCGCGACGCCCTGCGCGGCGGCGGTCAGCGACTTCGCCTCGTTGGCCTGCGCGGTCATCTGCGCGAGCTCGCGGCGCAGCGTCGGCAACTCGTGCTGGATGCGCGCGCGGCCTTCCTGCGCGGGCGACCACAGCACCGAATACGCGATCGCGACGGCCAGCACCGTGCCGCCCCAGCCGAGCAGCGTGCGTTCCCGCGGCGTGCGCTCGCCCCAGAACTGGGCCAGCGTCTCGTTCAGTTGTGCGGTGTTCATGAGCGGCTCCGGATCGTCCATTTGCCGGTGCTGCTGTCGACTTCGCCGGCCAGCCCGTTGCGCGCGAGACGCTGCGGGAAATCGGGGTCGACCTTGACCTCCGGCTTGAAGCCGACGTCGAGCCGCCGGTCGTGATAATCGAGCGACGCGATGCCGTTCTGCGGCAGCGCGCCCATCGAGCGCGACAGCCCGCTCGCCAGCGCGAGGAAATCGTTCGGCGACAGCTCGCCGGCCGCGAGCCGCAGCTGATCGAGCTGGCGCTGCATCTGCGCGGGCGGATCGAGCACGGTGGTCGTCTTCGGGAACGCGGACAGCAGCGTCTCGGTGATCTGCGCCGACAGCGCATCGCGCTCGCGCGACAGCTTCCACCAGTGCAGGTTCATCCCGATCACCGCGACGCCGAGCGTCGCCGCCACGAGTGCGATCGGCACGCGCAGGCGCTTCACCGTCGCGCGATCGAAGCGCCACGGCTGCGATTCGAATTCGAACTGGCAGAGATCGAACTTCTCGTCGAGCGCACGCCGCGCGAACACGTCGAACGCCAGCGGCTGCGCCCCGGGCAACAGCGCGGCGTCGCTGCGGCCGACCGACGCGAGGCGCGGCTCCGCGCCCGGCTCGCCGAGTTCGTACAGTTCGACGTCGGCGCCGCCCGCGAGCGCGGCCAGCGTGCCGCCGGCGCGGGCCGCGGGCGCGGCGAAACCTTCGCCGAGCGCACCGCGCGCGATCGCGAATTCGTAGCGCGGCGCCACGGCCGCCCCCGGCTGCGCGCCGGCTTCGACGAGCGCCGGTTCGACCGTCGTCGCGAGGCCGAGCACCGCGGCCACCGGCGCGGGCCGTGCGAGCGGCGCGGCGTCGGCTGCGAGTGCGGCGGCAGGCGCGGCGTCGCCGTCGGCGGGCAGGGCGGCGTCGGCCGTGCTCGCGCGCGGCGCGGGCAGGCAGCGCGTGGCCGGCACCGCGCTCAGGTGCCGGTGGCCGGCCGCGATGAACGCGTCGCAGATCGTGCGGAACCACGCGCGATCGACGACGGCCAGCACGCGGCGGCCGTCGGGCAGCGCGACCGGATCGAGCGCGATATAGCAGCCGAGCGGATCCTGAATCAGCTGATCCTCGACGATGTTGGGCAGCGCCTGGCGCAGCTTCGGCCCCTTGAGCGGCGGCACGGTCGCGGCCAGCAGCAGCACGTCGCGCGCGGCGACGATCAGCACCGTCGCGTTCGCGCGCGGCAGCAGCGCGAGCGCGGCGCGGCCCGCGCGCTGCACCTGGCCGGCCTTGTCCACGAGCGTGAACGGCAGCTCGGGCCACTGCCATTCCTGCAACGGCACGGCCGGCTCGCGCGGCGGCAAAGAAACAATCAGCGTGCTCAAGAGCTCCTCTCCCGAATGGCGTCGTTATAGCTGGTCGCGGATGCGCACGACCCGCGTCGAATGCGTGGTCGGATCACGATACACGAGCGAGGTGCGATCGACCTCCGCGCGATCGTGCTGGATCCGGCCGTGCACGATGAAATAGCTGGAATTGACGTCGACGAGGCTCGAGTCGATCGTCGCGTTCGGCGCACCGGCGCCGCGCAGCGCGAGCTGCACGTCGCCGGCGTTGCGGAAAAACACCGTCTCGCGGCGCGACACCAGCGCCTGCGCCGACGACACGCTCATCCCCGGCACCAGCGCGGCGATCACCTCGGCCGGCGCGGTGTTCATGTTCACCGGCGTCGTGGTCGGCAGCACGGTGACGAACGGGCGCAGCCGCGCGATCATCTCGGACGTCACGCCGTCGACGTCGAGCAGGCTGTCGACGCTCGTCATCACGAGCGGCGCCGGCCCGCGCTCGGTGTCGGACATGCCCGGTTCGTCGGTGAAGTTGCCGGCCATGTCGCCGCCGGGCACCGGCGCGGTCGCGGCCGTTCCCGCGCCGGGCAGCGCCGGCGTCTGGAAGCGCGTCGCCGAATGCATCAGCCCGGCGCGCATCTGCAGCGCGATCCGCTTCGCCAGCGCGCCGTCGTAACCGAGCGTCGCCAGCAGCCGCTGGAACGCCTGCAGCTGCGTGACGTTGAGCTGCAGCACGCCCGGCGCCGGCGACGACACGAGATTGCGCAGGTTGTACTTCGCCTGCGCATCCTCGATCGAGCCGGAGATGTAGGTATCCTCGCCGCCGTTGTCGTTCGGCGCGCCGATCCGGCCGAGGAAGTCCGACAGCTTGGTCTTCGCGATCGGCACGGCCCAGATCCCGCCGAGATAGGTGATGCCGGGCGCCGTGTCGGCTTCGGAGCGCAGGATCATGCGCGTCCAGTCGAGCGCGCCGCGCGCGACCCACTGCGCCTGCGCGAGCACGCGCTGGTTTTCGATGCGGCGGATCTGCACCTGCTGGCGCCACAGCATCCCGGAGACAAGGATCGCCGACAGCGCGACCACCAGCAGCGCGGTGATGATCGCCGCGCCGCGCTCGCGCTGCGCGCGCGCGGCGAACCGGAAGCGGGAAGGGCGGGCGCGCATCGTCATTCCCCGACCAGGAAAATGCGTGTGACCGGCACGCGCAGCGACGTCGCGCCGATGCTGACCTGCAGGCCCGTCACCGCGCGCGCGGGCGGCGCGTTGCCGATCTGCGGCACCTTCAGCGCATCGTTGTTCTGCGCCAGCGCGTCGTTGGCCGTCTGCAGGTTGGTGGTCCAGCCCACGCGCGGCACGTACAGCTTCGCGTCGATCGCGCCGACGCCGCCCATCAGCGCGACCCAGCTCCAGCCGTCGACGCTGCTGTCCTTCAGCACGTCGCGCAGGCGGTTCGCGTCGTCGAGCGGCGGCGATGCGTAGCGCACGACGCGCCCGCCGGCGATCCGGTAGCGGACCACCTGCAGCCGCGGCGCGGCGCCCGGCACGTCGAGTTCGCGCACGATCTGCAGCGTATTGCCGGCGACGCCGATCGCCGGCTGGCCGGCTTCGTCGTCGGTCGCGGCGAGCCGCGCGTCGATGCGCATCTGGTCGAACATCTGCGCGAAGACGCGCTCGTCCTCCATCGCGGAGGCGACCTTGTCGCGGCCGCGCATGATCTGGTCGAGCCCGCGCCACGCGAGGATCGCGACGACCGCGAGGATCGCGATCGCGATCATCAGCTCGATCAGCGTGAAGCCGCGCACGCGCCGCGAGGCGGCGGCGCGCGCCGGCTGGCGGCGCGGCGGCGCGTCAGAGCGGACGGCTGGTTTCATTCGCGACCACCGTCACCATTTGTGCGAGCACGCCGGCGCGCCCCGGCATGCTCACCGACACCTGCACGCGCCGGAACACCGGGTTCGGCGTGGTGCTCACGCGCTGCGTGCACACCAGCTGCACGTTGCCCTGCGAGCAGTCGAAGCTCTGCTCGCCGACCTCCGGCCACGCATGCGCGAGGCGCAATTGCGCCAGCGCGTTGTCGGCGCTCCAGCCGGCGAGCAGCCGGCGATGCAGATCGGAGGCGTTGGTCGCCATCGTGCCGACCGCGCGGATCGACGCGGCGAGCGCGACCGCGATGATCGCGAGCGCGACGAGCACCTCGATCATCGTGAAGCCCTGCGAGGAAGCGGCCGGGAAGCGCAGGCGACGACGCATCGTCATTGCACCTCGTAGCGGCCGTTGCCGGTGCCGACGATCGTCGCGCTGCCGGCGGCGGAATGCAGCGTCACGCGCACCGGCGTGTCGATGCTTTCGGTACCGAACACGACGCGGCTCGCGCGCGTGTCGGAACCCGGATAGTCGATATCGGCGCCCGTCACGCCGCCGTCCCAGTCGCGCGGACGCAGCAGATCGTCGCGCAGCGTGCGCCAGCCGTCGGGCGAGCTCACGTCGAACCGGAAGCCATGCGCGGTCGGCTGCCACGCGATCGGCCGCGCGCGCACCTGCGCTTCGTCGCCGGCCGACTCGAACAGCAGCGCGATGCGCTGCGCTTCCTCGCGCAGGTCGGTGCGCGGATTGCGCGTGAGCGACAGCGACGCGAGCGACACCAGCAGGCCCGCGATCACCAGCACGACCAGCATCTCGAGCAGCGTGAAGCCGCGCGCCTGCGCGCGTGCGGTGCGGCCGCGCACGCGGCCGGCGGCGCGGCGTGCGGCAGCGGGGCGCGACGGCGTGCGAGGGGCGGGCATGAGGGGAAGAATGCGGCGAAGGCGGGACCGGTCAGCGCGGGCTTACTGCCACGACCCGATGTCGGTGTCGTTGCCGTCGCCGCCTTCCTTGCCGTCGGCGCCGTAGCTGAACACGTCGATCTCGCCGTGCACGCCCGGGTTCAGGTACTTGTACGCGTTGCCCCACGGATCGTTCGGCAGGCGTTCGAGATAGCCGCCGTCCTTCCAGTTGTTCGGGATCGGATCGGTGGTCGGCTTCTGGGTCAGCGCGGCCAGCCCCTGTTCCTGGCTCGGATAGCGGCCGTTGTCGAGACGGTACAGCTTGAGCGCCTGCATGATCGTGCCGATGTCCTGCTTCGCGGCGATACGGCGCGCCTCGTCGGGACGGCTCATGATTTTCGGCACGATCAGTGCCGCCAGGATCCCGAGGATCGCGACCACCACCATGATCTCGATCAGCGTGAAACCGCGCTGACGGCGCACGGCCGCATTACGGCGAGTGATCCACGTTTGCATGACTACCTCTTTCCAAAAAATGTCGTCGATTGAGTGACGCACCCTGCGCATCGCGGCCGCATACCTGACGGCAGGCTTCCGATACCCGGGGCGCGGAGCACGCATTGTAAGGCGCGCATCGCCGAGGGCTTTCACTCAACGCAAATTTCATATAGATCCGTACAATAGCGCGCATGAACGCGCTCTCGATCCGGATCCTCTCCCTCGCCCTCTTCGCGGGTTTGTGCGCGACGGCCACCTACTGGGTCGTCACGCTGTCGGCCCGCGAAGCGCCGCTGCCTGCCGCCGCCGCGCGGCTGCCGATCCGCACCGAGGACGCCGCCGCGCTCTTCGGCGGACAGCTCGACAAGAATCCCGTGCAGGACATCCACCTGTTCGGCATTCTCGCGCTCGATCACGGCGGCGCCGCGATCGTCGGCATCGGCGGCGAACCGCCGCGCGCGGTGTCGCTCGGCGCGGAGCTCGCGCCCGGCGCGAAGCTCGCCGAAGTGCGCAGCCGCTCGATCATCGTCGACCGCAACGGCGCGCGCGCCGAAGTCCAGCTCCCGGCCAACACGCCGTCCCCCGCGATCTACATGCGCTGAGCGGCGCCGGCGCACGCGCCGGCCACGCCGTCACTGCACCATGTTGTTCAGCTCGATGATCGGCAGCATCACGGCCAGCACGATCACCAGCACGATCCCGCCCATCGCGAGGATCAGCAGCGGCTCGAGCAGGCTCGTCAGGAACATCGTGCGCCGTTCGAGCTCGCGCGCCTCGCCTTCGGCCGCGCGGTCGAGCATCGTCGTCACGTCGCCGGTCGCTTCGCCGGAACGGATCAGGTGCACCAGCACCGGCGGAAACGTCTTCACGTTGTTCAGCGCGCGCGACAGCGCGGAGCCTTCGCGCACGCGCACGATCGCATCGTCGATGTTCGCGCGCATCGCGCGGTTCGACAGCGTCTCGCCGGCCGCCTGCAGCGCGCGCAGGATCGGCACGCCGGCCGCGGTCAGGATGCCGAGCGTGCTCGCGAAGCGCACCGTGTTGTAGCCGCGCACGAGCTTGCCCGCGAGCGGCGCGGTCAGCACCCAGCGGTCGAACGCCAGCCGCGGCCCGGCGCGCGACAGCGTCGACTTCACGATCCACACGACGAGCGCGACCGCGATCAGGATCGCCCACCACCAGTGCCGCACGAACTCGGACAGCGCCATCATCACGATCGTCAGCAGCGGCAACTGCTGCTTGGTGCTCGCGAACACGTTGACGACCTGCGGCACGACGTAGCTCAGCAGGAACGTGACGATGCCGAACGCGATCAGCGTGACGATCCCCGGATACGTGAACGCGAGCAGGATCTTCTGCTTGAGCGCGTTGCTCTGCTCGATGTAGTCGGCCAGGCGCGACAGCACGATGCCGAGCTTGCCCGTATGTTCGCCGGCGGCGACGAGCGCGCGGTAGATCTCCGGAAAATCGCGCGGATGCTGTCCGAGCGCATTCGCGAGCGAATGGCCGCCGAGCACTTCGGCGCGGATCGCGGCCATCAGCTCGCGGATGTAGTCGCGCTCGGCCTGCTCGGTGAGCACGCCGAGCGCCTCGTCGAGCGGCAGCCCCGCGATCAACAGGCTCGCGAGCTGGCGCGTGAGGATCGCCTGCTCGCGCTGCGACAGCTTGCGGCCGAACGCGAGGCGCTGCGAACGCGCGCCGCGCGTCGCGCTGGCGGCCGGCTCGACCACGAGCGGCGTGAGCCCCTGCGTGCGCAGCTGGCCGCGCGCCGCGCGCGCGCTGTCGGCGTCGATCACGCCTTTCTGCGCACGCCCCGCCGAGTCGATCGCTTCGAAACGGAATGCCGGCATCGCGCTATGCGCCTCCCGTCACGCGCAGCACTTCCTCGAGCGACGTCGCGCCGGCCGCGAGCCAGCGCTCGGCATCGTCGCGCAGCGTGCGCATGCCTTGCGCGCGGCCGGTGGCGAGGATCTCCGCGTCGGCCGCGTTGCGATGGATCAGCGAGCGGATCGCATCGTCGACCACCAGCAGTTCGTACACGCCGCGCCGGCCCGTGTAGCCCGAATGGCCGCACTTGTCGCAGCCGACCGGATGCCACACGCTGCGGCCGTCCTCGTGCCGCTCTTCCTTGCAGACCGGACACAGCTGGCGCACCAGCCGCTGCGCGAGCACGCCGAGCAGCGACGACGCGAGCAGGTACGGCTCGACGCCCATGTCGGTCAGCCGCGTGACGGCCGACGCGGCGTCGTTCGTATGCAGCGTCGCCAGCACCAGGTGGCCCGTGAGCGATGCCTGCACCGCGATCTGCGCGGTTTCGAGGTCGCGGATTTCGCCGATCATGATGACGTCCGGATCCTGGCGCAGGATCGAGCGCAGCGCGCGGGCGAACGTCATCCCGATCCGCTCGTTGACCTGCGTCTGGCCGATGCCGGACAGGTCGTATTCGATCGGATCCTCGACCGTCATGATGTTGGTCGTCGCCGTTTCGAGCCGCGACATCGACGCGTACAGCGTCGTCGTCTTGCCGGAGCCGGTCGGCCCCGTCACCAGCACGATCCCGTGCGGGCGGGCGATCAGCTTGTCGAACTGGACGAGCGTGTCGCGGCCCATCCCGAGCGCTTCGAGGTTCAGGCGCTGCGCGTCCTTTTCCAGCAGACGCAGCACCGCGCGCTCGCCGTGCCCGGTCGGCAGCGTCGACACGCGCACGTCCACCGGGCGGCCGCCGACGCGCAGCGTGATGCGGCCGTCCTGCGGCAGGCGCTTTTCGGCGATGTCGAGCTGCGCCATGATCTTGATCCGCGAGATCAGCGCGCCGTGCAGCGCCTTCTTCGGGCGCACGACGTCGCGCAGCGTGCCGTCGACGCGAAACCGCACGACCGACGCATTCTCGAACGGCTCGATGTGGATGTCCGACGCCTGCTCGCGCGCGGCCTGCGTGAGCAGCGCGTTGATCATGCGGATGATCGGCGCGTCGTCTTCCGATTCGAGCAGATCCTCGACTTCGGGGATGTCCTGCATCAGCCGCGACAGGTCGACTTCGCCTTCGACCTCGCCGACGATCTGCGCGGCGCTGCCGTCCTGGCGCGCGTACGCGTGGTTGATCGCCTGCGCGAGCTCGTCGGCCGGCACGCGCTGCACGACGATCGAACCGAAGTTGCGGGCGATCTCGGCGAGCGCCGCGTCGCTCGTGCGTTCGCTGATCCACACCTCGAGCGTATCGTCGAGCTGGTGCGCGATCAGCACCTGGCCGCTCTTCGCGAAGCCGTACGGCAGCAGGCGGGCGGCGAGCGGCGACGGCGGCTGCCGTTCGCCCGGCGCGCCGTCCTGGGGCGCGGACGCGAGCACGTCGCTCACTGCGAGGCTCCCGGCGTGGCGCTCAACGGTTGCTGCGGCACCGTCTGCTGCGGCACGCTTTGCGGCTGCACGGGCGTCTGCTCCGGCAGCGGCTGGGCCGGGACCGGCGCGACCTGACGCTGCATCTGCTGGCGCCGCATCTTGTCGAGATCGAACAGGTTGCCGGCCGGCGTGCCGCCCTGGCTCGGACCGAGCGGCATCGGCGGGACGATCGGATCGTCCTTGTCGCGCATCACGTTGTTGTCCGACTTGTATGCGCCCGTCACGCCCTGGATGTAGTCGTAGCGGTTCGCGGTGACTTCCTGCGCGACGTTGCGATCGCTGATGATCACCGGCCGCAGGAACACCATCAGGTTGGTCTTCGCGCGCTGCTTCGATTCGGAGCGGAACAGCTGGCCGATCCACGGGATGTCGCCGAGCAGCGGCACCTTGCTGTTCGACACCTGGTAGTTGTCCTGCATCAGGCCGCCGAGCACGATGATCTCGCCGTTGTCGGCGAGGATCGTCGACTGGATCGAGCGCTTCGTGAAGGTCGGCCCCGTCTGCGCGCTGGTCGTGCCGGCGACGACCGCCGAGTCTTCCGTATACAGCTGCAGCTTCAGGATGCCGCCGTCGGTGATCTGCGGCTTCACGTGCAGCGTGAGGCCGACGTCGCGACGGTCGTACGTGTTGAACGCGTTGCTCGTCGTGCCGCTCGTCAGGTTCGAGTACGAGCCGGTCGCGATCGGCACGTTCTGGCCGACGACGATCTTCGCTTCCTCGTTGTCGAGCGTGATCAGGTTCGGCGTCGACAGCACGTTCGCGTCGCTCACGCCGGCGAAATATTGCAGCAGCGCGCCGAGGCTCTGCACGCCGAACAGGTTGTGCAGCCAGCCGATGTTGAGGCCCTGCGTCAGCGTGCCGAGATTGGCCGCGAGGCCGGGCGTGGTGGCGCCGGCGGTGCCGGCCGTCAGATTGACGATGCTGTTGCCGAGCCCGGACGTCGGGTTCAGGTTCGTGCCGCCGAGGAACTGGCCGCTCGCGACCTGCCACTGAATGCCGAGGTTGCCCTGCGTCGTCGAATTCAGCTCGACGATCAGCGCCTCGATATAGACCTGCGCGCGCCGCGCGTCGAGCTGGTCGATCACCGAGCGCAGGTTCCGGTAGACCGGATCGGATGCGGTGATGATCAGCGAGTTGGTCGCCGCGTCGGCCTGGATCATCCCGCCGGGCTGGTTGTCGTCGCCCTTGTCCTTGTCGCCGCCGAGCAGGCCGGCGCTGCCCATGCCACCGCTGCCCGATGCGCCGCCGCCATACGCGGACGACGACGAACCGCCGAGGCCGCCCGACGGCAGCGGCGGGGTGCCCGACGTGCCGGTCGAGAAGTTGCCGCTCGACGACGAGCCGCCGTTCTGGTTGAAGCTGTTCGCATCGTTCGACGACGCCGACGAGCCGCTGTCGTTGCCACCCTTGCCGAGCATCCCGCGCAGCGTCTTCGCGAGCTTCACCGCGTCCGCGTTGCGCAGCGGAACCACGTGCATGTTGCCCGGCACCGCGCTCGGCGCATCGAGCTGCTGCACGAGGCGCTTCGCCGCCGCGAGGCGCGACGCGCTCGACGCGCGCAGCAGCAGCGAGTTGGTGCGCGGATCGGCGGTGACCGACACCTTCAGCGTCGCGTCGCTGTTGCCGATCGCACCGGGGTCGAGCATCTTCTGCAGTTGCGCGGCCAGGTCGATCGCGTTCGCGTTGCGCAGCGGCACGACCTGCACCTGCGCGCCCGCGGCGCTGTCGACGCCGGCGATGATCTGCGCGATGCGGCGCACGTTGTCCGCATAGTCGGTCACGACGATCGTGTTGTTCGCCGGGTACGCGGTGACCGTGTTGTTCGGCGAAATCAGCGGGCGCAGCACCGGCAGCAGGTTGTTGGCCGATTCGTTGTGCAGCTCGAACACCTGCGTGATCACCTGATCGCCGCGCGCTTGCGGCGTGTTGCCGACATAGGTCGGCACGCCTTGCAGCTTCGCATCGGCCTCCGGCACGACCTTCAGCACGCCGTGGTCCTGCACCAGCGCGAAGCCCTGCATGCGCAGCGCCGACTGCAGCGTCTTCAGCGCCTGCTCCTCCGGCACCGGCCGCTCGGCCACGAGATTGAGCTGCCCCTTCACGCGGGGATCGACGATGATGGTCTTGCCGGTCGCGGCGCCGATCGCCTTCGCGACCTGGTCGATGTCCGCATTCACGAAGTTGAGCGTGACCTGAGCGTAGGCGGCCTGGGAGACGATGATGCCGGCGACCACCAGGGTCGTGGCGATGCGCCGCATAGCGAAGCGAGTTCTTGTCATGGATGAATGGGTCGATGCCGGCTCAGGCCACTTCCGGCGGTAGTGCTGGGATCCAAGTCCTAAAGGCGCGACATTAGCAGTTTTTCATGTCCGAAATATCACATTGATCCGAAGACTGTCTCACATACGACATCTTGCTGGCGCAATGTATGCAGAATGTAATATTTTCGGCATCACTGCGAGATTCCGGCCGCCATCGCCTTGTCGCGCTATCGAGATCGACACGGAAATGCGGTATAAACGGTCTGCCGTCCGTCGGATGTCGCCACGTGACGGTCTGTCGGTATGATACGGGCGACGCGTTTCCAGTCGTACGCCGAACAGACACGGGTTTTCCCGAGCATTTCACCTATTCGTCACCGCTTGCGCACTATGAACAGACGGTTCGCTTCGATCGCGCTGATCGCCGCCGGCGCAGGGTTCGCCTGCGGCAACGCTCGCGCCGATTGTTTCGACGAAGCCGCCCGGTATCAGAAGGTCAATCCGCTGATCCTGCGCGCGATCGCGTGGCAGGAGTCGCACAACCGGCCCGACGCGCTGAACAAGAATACGAACGGCTCCGTCGACTACGGGCTCATGCAGATCAACTCGATCCATCTGCAGACGCTGTCGCGTTACGGCATCGGCCGCGACACGCTGATGGAGCCGTGCAAGAACGTCTACATCGCCGCGTGGCATCTGCGCCAGAAGATGAATCGCTACGGCAACAGCTGGCAGGCGGTGGGCGCCTATCATTCGGAAACGCCGTCGCTGCGCGACAAGTATGCGCGGCAGATCGCCGGCATCCTGTCGCAGTGGAAGCTGCTGCCGCAGCAGTGACGCCGCGGCGCGCAGCCGCTCGGCCGGCGCGCGTTTGATGCACAATGCGGACTCACGCCGCCATGTCGACCGGCCCCGCGGGCCGATCGCGCCCCGCAAGGGCGCCGCGGCCGCTTTTTCATCCTTTCCGTTGGTGCAAATCGTTATGAATCCGGCAATGAACCAGCCGTTGCCCGTCACCGTGCTGTCCGGTTTCCTCGGCGCCGGCAAGACCACGCTGCTCAATCACATCCTCGCGAACCGCGCGGGCCTGAAGGTCGCGGTGATCGTCAACGACCTCGCGGCGGTCAACATCGACGCGTCGCTCGTGCGCGATGCGCAGGCGCTGTCGCACGTCGAGGAACGGCTCGTCGAGATGTCGAACGGCTGCATCTGCTGCACGCTGCGCGACGACCTGCTCGTCGAGATCCGCAATCTCGCGGCCGACGGCCGCTTCGATGCGATCGTGATCGAATCGACCGGCATCGCCGAGCCGATGCCGATCGCCGAAACCTTCACGTTCGTCGACGACGACGGCGCCTCGCTGTCGAGCGTCGCGCGGCTCGACACGCTCGTGACGGTCGTCGATGCGTACAACTTCCTGCGCGACTACGGTTCCGACGATGCGCTCGCGACGCGCGGAATCGCCGCTTCCGACGAAGACGATCGCACGCTCGTCGAATTGCTGATCGAGCAGATCGAATTCTGCGACGTGCTGGTGATCAACAAGGCCGATCTCGTCGGCGCGGACGAACTCGCGCGCCTGCAGCACATCCTCGCGCGGCTGAACCCGCGCGCGCATCAGGTCGTCTCGACGTTCGGCAACGTGCCGCTCGACGAAGTGCTGAACACCGGCCGCTTCGATTTCGACGAGGCCGCGAATGCGCCGGGATGGCTCGCGTCGCTCGATCACGATCATACGCAGTGCGACGATCCGGACTGCCACGATCCGCATCATGCGCACGTGCACGGCGAAGCGGACGAATTCGGCATCGGCAATTTCGTTTACCGCGCACGCCGGCCGTTTCATCCGGCGCGACTCTGGGCGCTGCTGCATCAGGAATGGCCGGGCGTGCTGCGCAGCAAGGGCTTCTTCTGGCTCGCGACGCGCAACGACATCGCGGGCTCGCTGTCGCAGGCGGGCGGCGTGTGCCGACACGGGCCGGCCGGCCTCTGGTGGGCCGCGCAGGATCGCGCGGAATGGCCGGAAGACGACGAATTGCTCGCCGAAATTCGCACGGAGTGGCAGGGCGATCTCGACGATCGCTCGATCGGCGATCGCCGTCAGGAGCTCGTGCTGATCGGCATCGGGCTCGACGCCGATGCCTGGCGCGCGAAACTCGACGCGTGCCTGCTCACCGATGCGGAATTCGCGCTGGGCGCCGAACAATGGGCCGCATTCGACGATCCGTTCCCGGCGTGGGACGTCGACGAGCATGATGACGACGATCCCGACGGGCAGATCGTGCATGCGTAACACGCGGTAAACACGCTGCTGGCAAGCGGCCGACACAACGTTAAATCTTGCAAGCGCGGCGCACACTGTGGTGAAAATGCCGCGCGCGCCAAACAAAAAACCCGCCTTCCGGCGGGTTTTTTTCTGGAACGAGCGCGGTATTAACGCTTGTTGACGGCGTCCTTGAACGCCTTGCCAGCCGTGAACTTGACCGTCTTGGCTGCCGGGATCTTGATGGTTTCGCCCGTCTTCGGGTTGCGGCCCGTACGTGCTGCGCGCTTGCCCGAACCGAAGCTGCCGAAGCCGATCAGCTGAACCGCATCGCCCTTCGACACGGCTTTCTTGATGACTTCGAGCAGCGTGTCCAGCGTTTCGCCGGTTTGAGCCTTGCTGGCGCCCGTTTGGGCGGCGACGGCGTCGATCAGTTCCTGTTTGTTCATTAAGGTTCCTTTTTCAGGTTAGGTTTGACACGAACAGCGCGAACGCGCCGATTATACGTGCGCGAACCGTGCCGTCGAGAGACAGACTCCGACGACACAGCGCCGAATCCTGGCCCGCGCGACGCGCCGTCCGGCTTGCCGGCGGCCACCCCGCGGTACGGCGTTGCTATGATAGCGCAGCGCAAACCCAATAACGACAAGGGTTTCAAAGATTTTCATCGGTATTTCGCCGAATGAATCGTCGATTGCCCATTTTTTGACCTGCGCCAAGCGCAGAGGATACGCAGCCCGCTCCACGCGCGCGCCAGCTCGTTGGTTTTTGCCAACGCGGCGCGCCGGGCGTCCGCGCAATCCCTTGCCAGGCTTGGCCGCCACGCTTTTTGTTTCGCATGCCCGACCGACTCGTCCCGGCCACGCTCGCGTTTCGCGACGACGGCACCCTCATCTCGCCCGAGTACGGCGACATCTATTACAACGTCGCCGGTGCGTTCGCGCAGGCGAACTACGTGTTCATCGCCGGCAACCGGCTGCCCGCACGCTGGCAGGGCCGCCGCACGTTCACGATCGTCGAGACCGGGTTCGGCACCGGCACCAACTTCCTCGCGACCTGGGCCGCATGGCGCGACGACCCCGCGCGCTGCGAGCGGCTGCATTTCGTGTCGTTCGAGAAGCATCCGTTCACGCGCGACGACCTGCGTCGAGCACTTTCCCACATCGTTGCGGGCACAACTTTGTCGGAGCAGGCGGCGCTGCTTGCCGATGCGTGGCCGCCGGCCGTGCCCGGTTTTCATCGGATCGAATTCGAAGGTGGACGCGTCGTGCTCACGCTCGCGCTCGGCGATGCGCGCGAGCTGCTGCCGAAGCTCGTCGCACGCGCGGACGCGTTCTATCTGGACGGCTTCGCACCGGCGAAGAACGCGGACCTCTGGTCGGCCGACGTGTTCCGCGCGCTCGCGCGCGTCGCGGCCGACGACGCGACGTTCGCGACGTATTCGAGCGCAGGCGTCGTGAAGCAGGCGCTCGTCGAAGCGGGCTTCGCCTATCGCAAGATGCCGGGTTTGGCCGGCAAGTTTGCGATGCTGGTCGGCGAATACGCGCCGCGGTGGCGGATGCGCCGGCACGAGCCGCCGCGCGCGTTGCCGGTGGCCGCGCGCGAGGCGATCGTGATCGGCGCGGGCCTCGCCGGATGTGCGCTCGTCGAGCGGCTCGCCGCGCGCGGCTGGCACGTCACGCTGATCGAGCGACACGCGCAGATCGCGAGCGAGGCATCGGGCAATCCGGCCGGCGTGTTCCATCCGCTGATGACGCGCGACGACAACGTCGCGAGCCGCCTCACGCGCAGCGGTTTCCTGCATGCGCTCGCGCGCTGGCGCGCGCTCGAGCATGCGGGCCACACGTTCGCGCGCAGCACGCGCGGGATGATCCATCTCGCGGAATCGGCCGACGACTTCGTGCGAATGCGCGATGCGTTCGACGCGCTCGGCGCACCGGCCGACCATGTCACGCTGCTCGATGCCGACGCCGCGCGCGCGCATCTGAATCTGCCGGTCGCGCACGGCGGCCTGCTGTTTCCGCACGGCGGCGCCGTATGGCCGGCCGGGCTCTGCGCCGCCCAGGTCGCCGCGGCCGGCGAACGCGTGACGCTGCGCACCGGCACCGAAGTCGCGGGGCTCGAACGCGATGGCGACACGTGGCGCGCGATCGGCGCCGACGGCGCGACGATCGCCGAAGCGCCGGTCGTCGTGCTCGCGAATGCCGGCGACGCGGTGCGGCTCGCGGGCCTGCGGCATGTCGCGCTACAGCCGGTGCGCGGCCAGTTGACGCTGCTGCCGCCCGGCACGACGGCGCCGCTGCCGTGCCCCGCGATCGGCGACGGCTACGCGGTGCCGCTCGACGACGGCACGCTGCTGATCGGCGCGACCTTCGAACCGGACGACGTCGATCCTGAGATTCGCGACGCCGGCCACCTCGAAAACCTCGCGCGCATCCGGCATCTGCTGCCGGGCCTCGTCGGCGACGTGCCGGACGTCGATACGTTGCGCGGGCGCGTCGCGTTTCGCTGGGTCGTCGCCGATCGCGTGCCGCTGATCGGCCTGCTCGCGGACGAAGCGCAGGCCGTCGCCAACGCGCGGGCGCTGAGCGGTGCGAAAGCGCGCGACCTGCCGCGCACCGCCGGCCTGTACGGCGCGTTCGGCTTCGGTTCGCGCGGCCTCGTGTGGGCGTCGCTCGGCGCCGAGCTGATCGCGTCGCAACTCGAAGGCGAGCCGTTGCCGCTCGAGCGCGAGCTCGTCGATGCCGTCGACCCCGCCCGGTTCCTGATCCGCGCCCTGCGCGGGCGCAAACTCGGCTGACCTGGCCGGCCCACGCCTCACAGTCCCGCGATTCGCCCGCGCAAACTTATCCACGGACCGCTGTGGATAACTGCGCGGAATCCGTACGCAGTCCGTGTGCAATCACAGTGGACGTAAACTGGGTAACTCGCACAGCCGCGATGCGGCCCGAAAGTTGCTCAACTCGAACCGCTGTGAGCAAACAGCGTGTGCAACGGGTTACGCGCACGCCAATGCCTTGATCTTTCTACACAAACCGGCGTTATCCACAGAACTGTGCGTGCCTTGTTAACTTCTACTACGTATGTATACGAGTAAACAGTTGAAACCAAAGACCTGTGGCGCCTCACAGCGCCGCGAGTCGATCGGGCGGGTTCCGGAACGAAAAAGCTGTGGCACAATCGGTTTCCTTCGCGTTCGTCCGGCCCTGCGCCGGACATGCATCAATGGAACG
Source organism: Burkholderia sp. B10 (assembly GCF_004368385.1). NCBI lineage: Bacteria > Pseudomonadati > Pseudomonadota > Betaproteobacteria > Burkholderiales > Burkholderiaceae > Burkholderia > Burkholderia sp. B10. Next base: position 24,096 of record NZ_PQMX01000025.1, read on the forward strand.
GTCGGCACGATTTCGAATCTGAATCTTCGAGACTGCGCAGTCCGTTCACACACCAGGCCGACAATCCAGATCGGCAGCCTGTACGACACTCCGCCGGATGGCGGAAGAGGCGGATCCCATGTCCCGCCGTCGTCGACCACAACAATCACATTCGGGGCGATACCCAGCCGGCGTGCATCTCATTTCTGACGCTTGACCCCGCGCCGCTGGCGATTGCTTCCAAAGGAGAAGTCACCACGATGAAGTCGGCGTTCTCATTTCTGCCCAACTGGCCGCTCGCGCCGGATGCCGTGTTCTGGGCCGGTCTCGCGTTGTTTGCGGCCGGTCTGTGTGGCGAGCTGTGCTATCGCGCCTGGCGGCTGCCGCGCATCACCGGCTATGCGGTGATCGGTCTGATCGCCGGGTCGCTCGGATTCGGCGTGATCGACGCGAGTACCGACGAAACCTCGCGTCTGCTGATCGACGTCGCGCTCGGCCTGCTGCTGTTCGAGCTCGGCAGCCGGCTCGACCTGAAGTGGATTCGCCGCAATCCGTGGCTGATTGCGTCGAGCCTCGCCGAAGCGACGCTGACCTTCGTGCTCGTGCTGTTCGTGATGCTCGCGCTCGGCGTGTCGGGCATGGTCGCGCTGGTGCTGTCGGCGATCGCGATCGCGACCTCGCCGTCGATGGTGATCCAGCTGAAGACCGAACTGCGCGCGGAAGGGCAGGTGTCGCAGCGGCTCATCACGTTGACCGCGCTGAACAGCGTGTATGCGATCGTGCTGACCAAGCTCGTGACGAGCTGGCTCCATCAGGAAGCGTACGGCAACGTGTTCGCGACGATCCTGCAACCGGTGTATCTGATCGCCGGTTCGTTCATCGTCGCCTATCTCGTTGCGCGCGCATGCAATTACCTGTTCCGCCACATGACCTCGACGATGCGCGACGAGCACTCGTTCGTCGCGCTGTTCGGGCTCGTGATGCTGGCGATCGCGGTCGCCCAGGCATTGAAGCTGTCGACGCTGCTCACGCTGCTGCTCGCCGGCATCATCGTGAAGAACCTCGAAGCGCGTCCGCAGCTGTGGCCCGAGCACTTCGGCACGGCCGGCTGGCTGCTCACGGTGGTGCTGTTCGTGCTGACGCTCACGTCGTTCACGTGGGGCGACATCGCGCTCGGCGGGCTGCTCGCGATCGTGCTGATCGTCACGCGGCTCGTCGCCAAGCTGGCGGGTGTGGTCGCGTTCGCGAAGCCGAGCGGGCTCGGGATGAAGCAGGGCGTCGCGCTCGGCATCGCGCTCACGCCGATGTCCGCGCTGTCGTACCTGCTCGTCGACGACACCTATCAGATGTATCCGAATTTCGACCCGCACCTGCGCGCGATCGTGATGTGCACGATCGTGATCCTGCAGCTCGTGAGCCCGTTCGTCGTGTACCGCTGCCTGTCGGCGGTCAGCGAACGCAGCGACAGAAACTGATTCCGGAACCCGCCATGGCACTCGAAACCTTCGTCAATTCCGAACCGTTCACCTTCGGCGTCGAGCTGGAGATCCAGGTCGTCAACACGCACAACTACGACCTGACCAAGGCCGCGTCCGACCTGATGCGGCTGATCCAGGGCGAGACCTTTCCGGGCAACATCACGCCGGAAATCACCGAAAGCATGATCGAGCTGTCGACCGGCATCTGTCATTCGCACGAACAGGCGCTCTCCGAGCTGCACGCGATCCGCGACGTGCTCGTGAAGGCGGCCGACCAGCTGAACGTCGGGCTCTGCGGCGGCGGCACGCACGCGTTCCAGCAGTGGAGCGACCGGCAGATCTACGACGCGCCGCGCTTCCAGTACATCTCGGAGCTGTACGGCTATCTCGCGAAGCAGTTCACCGTGTTCGGCCAGCACGTGCACATCGGCTGCCCCGACCCGGACAGCGCGCTGTTCCTGCTGCATTCGATGTCGCGCTTCATTCCTCATTTCATTGCGCTGTCGGCGTCGTCGCCGTTCGTGCAGAACGTCGACACCGGCTTCCATTCGGCGCGCCTGAACTCGGTGTTCGCGTTCCCGCTGTCGGGCCGCGCGCCGTTCGTGCTGACCTGGGACAGCTTCGAGGAGTACTTCACGAAGATGGTCAACACGGGCGTGGTCAACTCGATGAAGGACTTCTACTGGGACATCCGGCCGAAGCCCGGCTACGGAACGATCGAGGTGCGCGTGATGGACACGCCGCTGTCGGTCGACCGCGCGGCCGCGATCGCGTGCTACATCCAGACGCTCGCGCGCTATCTGCTGACCGACCGGCCGCTGACGCTGTCGGAGGACGACTATCTCGTCTACACGTTCAACCGTTTCGAAGCGTGCCGCTTCGGGCTCGAGGGGACCTGCGTGAATCCTCAGACGGGTGAGCGCCGCACGATCGCGGAGGACATCCTCGACACGCTCGACCGGATCGCCCCGCACGCGGCGGCGCTCGGCTCGCGCGCGGCCCTCGACGAGATCGGTGCGCTCGCGAAAGCGCGCGTAAATGACGCGTCGTGGTTGAGAACCGTTTTCAAACAGGAGAAGTCGCTGAACGAAACGGTCCGACAGCAGTGTTTGCGCTGGCGCGAATGAAAAAATGTTTTGCAGATTGCAGGCTCGACCGCGCGGCGATTCACTGAACGGTATTCGCCGCCATTTCGGGCCAATCGCGTCCCCAGTGTTCCTCAAAATCTGTGGATAACCCGATATTCCGCTTCAAAGTCAACGCTCTGCGCACTGGATAACCCCTTCGTCCGGTATCGCCAGACAAATGTCCGATCCGGACACGAAAATGTTTGCGCGTTTTGTCGCACCACCCGCGGCAATTGGCGGCACAACGAAAAGTTACGGTTATCGAGGTATTCCCCACAGAATGCTGTGGATAACTTAGCTGTACGATTTTCCGCTCTCGCTTAGAATGGCGACTCTGCGGACACCGGAACGACGGGTCTCTCACCGGTCGCCGCGAATGCGACCGCCGCGTGTGCCTCGCGACGGCCGTGTTGACGCTCCTCGGTGGGCGTTTATTTTGAGATAGACATTGGATCTCCACACTACGGCTGCTCGGCATCCGGGCGGCGGCAAAGCGAAAAGACTATGAGCGAAGGCGTTTACGGGAATCAGGCTTCGGGACGTGTGACCCACAGCTTGCTGCGATTGAGCACGGCCATGCGGAGCCAGGCGTGGGATTGGGCGGAGGGCGCAGGCCTCACGCCGACGCAGGGCGAGATCCTCGTGCTGCTGCTGCAACGCAAGGGGCCGATGCGCCTCGGCGAAATCGCACGCGAGACGCAGCTCACGGCCGCGACCACCAGCGATGCGGTGAGCACGCTCGAGACGAAGGGGCTCGTCGAGAAGCGTCGCGCCCTGGACGACGGCCGCGCGCTCGCGGTGCGTTTGTCGGCCCGCGGCCGCACCGCGGCGAAGAAGGCGCTGCAATGGCCGGAGTTCCTGTCGAAAGCGGTCGGCAAGCTCGGCGCGGACGAGCAGGGCGCGCTCTACCGCGCGCTGCTGAAGACGCTGCGCGAGCTGCAGGTGGCCGGTGCGACGCCGCCGCAGCGCATGTGCCTGACGTGCGCGCACTTCCAGCCGGGCAAGCAGTCGAAGAAGACCGTGCACCACTGCGCCGTGTTCGACCAGGCGATGACCGACAGCGACCTGCGCCTCGACTGCTCGGGGCACGAAGAAGCCGACGTCGCGACCCAGAAGAAGACCTGGAAGGTATTCGCCGGCTGAAGTCCGCCGATCGACCGGGAGGCCGATGATGCATGCCGAAGTGGTGGCGATCCGCCACGTGCATTTCGAGGATCTCGGCAGCTTCGAGCAGGTGCTCGGCGAACGCGGGCGCCGCGTGCGTTACGTGGACGTCGGCGCGTCGCGCGTCGAGGTGCTCGACGCGCTGCAGCCGTCGCTGCTGGTGCTGCTCGGCGGGCCGCTCAGCGTGTACGACGATGCGCAGTATCCGTCGATCGCGCCGCTTGCGGCGCTGGTGCGCCAGCGCATTGATGCGGGCCTGCCGATCCTCGGCATCTGTCTCGGCGCACAGTTCATCGCCCGCGCGCTCGGCGCGCGCGTCTATCCGGCCGCCGAGAAGGAACTCGGTTGGGCGCCGCTCGCGCTCACCGACGCGGGCCGCGCCTCGCCGCTGCGTCATTTGGACGCTGCGGCCACCTCGATGCTGCACTGGCACGGCGACACGTTCGACCTGCCGGGCGGCGCGATCCATCTCGCATCGACACCGGCGTGCCGCCACCAGGCGTTCGCATGGGGCCGGCATGTGCTGGCGCTGCAATGCCATCCGGAAATCCGCACCGACCGCTTCGAGCCCTGGCTGATCGGCAATGCCGGCGAGATCGCGGCGACGGCCGGCATCGACGCGTGTCGTCTGCGGGCCGACACCGCGCAGCACGGCCCCGCGCTCGAGACGGCCGCGCGACGCATGTTCTCGGAGTGGCTCGACAGCGTCGGGGTGTGATCGCGCGCGCGGCACCGCTGGCACCGCGCGATCGGCGAGCCGGCACGCGGCGCAGTGCTGTTCCCACATCTGCGGCAACCCCCTAGCTGACCATCCGCTTACTGACCAACCGCCCGCCTGCATGCGCGCGACGTGCGTGCTACGCTGATCCGCTCTTTCCTCTGCACGCGAGCGGCCTCCATGACTGCGTTGTTTTCCCCGTTCACGCTACGCGGCGTGACGCTTCCGAACCGGATCGTGATCTCCCCGATGTGCCAGTATTCGGCCGAACGCGGCGAGGCGACCGACTGGCACATGATTCACCTCGGCCATCTCGCGCTGTCCGGCGCGGGCCTGCTCTGCATCGAAGCGACCGCGGTCGAGCCCGACGGCCGCATCACCGCCGGCGACCTCGGTCTGTGGGACGACGCGACCGAAGCCGCGCTCGCGCCGGTGCTCGCGGCGATTCGCAAGCATTCGCCGGTGCGCGTCGCGATGCAGCTGTCGCATGCCGGCCGCAAGGCCTCGAGCGAGGTGCCGTGGCAGGGCGGCCAGCTCGTCTCGGTGGCCGACGGCGGATGGCTGCCGCATGCGCCGTCGGCCGTGCCGCACAAGGACGGCGAGACGCCGCCGCTGGCCCTCGATACGGCCGGCCTGAACCGGATTCGCGACGCGTTCGCGGCGGCGGCGAAACGCGCGGCGCGGCTCGGCATCGACGCGATCGAGGTGCATGCGGCGCACGGCTATCTGCTGCATCAGTTCCTGTCGCCGCTCGCGAACCGGCGCACCGACGAGTACGGCGGCTCGCGCGAGAACCGGATGCGCTTTCCGCTCGAGATCTTCGACATCGTGCGCGCGGCGTTTCCCGACGATCGGCCGGTCGGCGTGCGTGTGTCGGCGACCGACTGGGTCGAAGGCGGCTGGGAGCTCGACGACACGATCGCGTTCGCGCATGCGCTGAAGCAGCGCGGCTGCGACTGGATCGACGTGTCGTCCGGCGGGGTGTCGCCGTTGCAGAAGATTCCGCTGTCGCCGGGCTATCAGGTGCCGTTCGCGCAGGCCGTGAAGCGCGCGGTCGGGATGCCGACCATCGCGGTCGGCCTGATCAGCGAGCCCGCGCATGCGAACCGGCTGATCGAGGCCGGCGACGCGGATTTCGTCGCGATGGCGCGCGCGATGCTGTACGACCCGCGCTGGCCGTGGCATGCGGCGGCCGAGCTCGGCGCGCAGGTGTCGGCGCCGCCGCAGTACTGGCGTTCGCAACCGCGCGAGCACAAGGCGTTGTTCGGCGACGTCGCGTTCGGCCAGCGCTGACGCTGAACGTCGTGCGCGCGACGTCGCGCGATGTTGAACGAAGCAATCTCGAACGTGTAGCATGCGGATGATTCGCTGCATGCCCGGACGCGGCACCGTCGGTGCCGCGTTTTCGTTTGGCGCGACGCAGGGCCGTGAGCACGGCCGTCTTTCATTCAAGTCGACTTCACAAGGATTCGTTCGATGAGTTCACGCAGGATCGCGGTGCGCCGCTCGGGAATACACGGCAAGGGCGTGTTCGCGGTGGAGCCGATCAAGGCCGGCGAGCGCGTAGTGGAATACAAGGGCGAGCGGATCTCGTGGAAGGAAGCGCTGCGCCGTCATCCGCACGATCCGAACGACCCGAACCATACGTTCTACTTCGCACTCGAAGACGGCGGCGTGATCGATGGCAAGGTCAACGGCAACAGCGCGCGCTGGATCAACCACTCGTGCGCGCCGAACTGCGAGGCCGAGGAGATCAAGGGCCGCGTGTTCGTCCACGCGCTGCGCGACATCGAGCCGGAAGAGGAGCTGTTCTACGACTACGGCCTCGTGATCGACGAGAAGCTGACGAAGAAGCTCAAGCGCGAATACGCGTGCCATTGCGGCGCCGAGACGTGCCGCGGCACGCTGCTCGCGACGCCGGACGACGACGGCAAGAAGAAAAAGAAGAAGGACAAGAAGGACGGCAAGGCCGAGTCCGGCGCGAAGGACAAGAAAAAGAAGAAGTGAGCGACGCGCCGCGCGAGCTCGCGCGGCTGCTTCGCCGGCGGGCCTTGTTGCTGCGTCGCTGCGGGGCTGAGCCGGCTCGATGGCTTTGACGGCTTCGCCGGGTTCGCTCGAGATCCGCTACCCGCGCGTTACGCGCCGCTCAGTGCGTCGGCACGGCCGCCGGCGTTTCGCTCGCCGGCTTGCTGGTTCGCTCGGCGAGCGGCACCCGCACCACGAAGCGCGAGCCGCCTTCGGGTGCATCCTCGTACGACACCGTGCCGCCGTGCATCGCGATGATGTCGTGCACGATCGCGAGGCCCAGCCCCGCACCCGTCTCGACGCCGTTGCCGCTTTGCGCGTCGCCGCGGAAGAAGCGCTTGAACAGGTCCGCCTGCTGATTCGCCGGCACGCCGGGGCCGTTGTCCTCGACGACGATCTCCGCGGCCGGCAGGCCGTCGTCGAGCGTACCGCGCGCGACGTTCACGGTGATGCGCGCGCCGTCCGGCCGCGCGAGCGGCACGTACTTCAATGCATTGTCGAGCAGGTTCGCGATGACTTCGCGCAGCAGCACCGGATTGCCGCGCACGTTCAATGTTTCGTCGTCGCCGGGCTCGTCGCTGCGCTGGAAGCCGAGATCGACGTGCGACGCGAGCGCGCGCGGCACCCACTCGGCGCCGGTCTCGAACGCCATCGCGGCGAGGTCGACGTCGACGAAACGCGCAACCTGTTCGCCCGGCTCCGCGCGAGCGAGCGACAGCAGCTGGTTGGACAGCCGCACCGCGCGATCGGCAGCCGCGCGCAGTTCGCGCACGGCCGTATAGGTCTGCTGCGGATCGCGCGCGACGGCCGCCTGCTCGGCATGCAGCTTCACCGCGGTGAGCGGCGTGCGCAGCTGGTGCGCGGCGTCGGCGATGAACTTGCGCTGCGCGTCGAGCGCGGTCTTCAGGCGGCCGAGCAGCGCATTCATCGCGCTCGTGAGCGGCCGGATTTCGAGCGGCACGTCGGTCTCGTCGACCGGCTCCAGCGACGTGTGGGTCTGCCGGTTCAGCGAATCGGCGAGATGCGTGAGCGGGCCGAGCTGCTGGTTCACGACGCGCCACACGATGCCCCAGCCGGCGAGCAGCAACAGCAGCAGCGGCATCATGATGGCGACCAGGAATTCGGCGGCGATCCTGTAGCGGTGCCGCACCGGCTGCGCGACTTCGACGACCATCGGCTTGCCGCCCTCGACGTCTTCGACGCGTACCTGGGCGACGCGCACCGCGCGATTGTCGTACTCGGCCTCGAACACGTACGCGTGATGCATGCGGCGCACGTTGATGCCGCGCAGCGGCAGCTTCGGATCGCCGGCGAGCTCCTGTTCGCCGTCGCTGATCCGGTAGATCAGCGCTTCGGCCGGATCGGAGAACATCGCCTGCGCGAGCGGCGGCACGGTGAACGGCGCGTCGGGGCCGGCGATCTGGATCTGTTTCGAGATGGCGGTGGCGAGATCGGCGAGCGAGCGGTCGATCACGTGCTGCGTGTATTGCCACGCGAGCCAGTAGGCGATCAGGCCGCTCATCAGCGCGAGCATCGACAGCGGCGCGGCGAGACGCCGCAGCAGCGAGCGGCGCAGGCTGGAGGTCACGGCCGGATCAGCAGACATTTCGACGGGCAAATGGATGAGCCCCGCTCACGGGGAGCGGCGCGGTCGGGCACCGGACGGCGACGGGCGACTGGCAACGGCGCGGTGCGACGCACCGGCCGCAGGCGGCCGGCCGGCGCGCCCGGCCGCTCAGACGCTGGCGGTCTGGCGGATTTCCTGCAGCAGGTAGCCGAAGCCGCGCACCGTGACGATTTCGACGCGGCACTGCTCGAGCTTCTTGCGCACGCGGTGCACGTAGACTTCGATCGCGGTGTCGCCGAGATCGCCGCCGAAATGCGTGAGGTGATCCTGCAGCTGCGCCTTGCTGACCACGCGGCCGTGGCGCAGCAGCAGCATTTCGAGCACCGCGAATTCGCGCGGCGACAGCTCGAGCGGCTTGTCGTCGTTGAAGATGCGGCGATCGACGCCCGACAGCCGGACGCCGCCGAGCGACACTTCCGGCCGCGGCATGTCGCTGTGCGGGCCGCTGCGGCGCATCACCGCGCGGATGCGCGCTTCGAGCTCGGCCGGCTCGAACGGCTTGAGCATGTAGTCGTCGGCGCCGGAGTTCAGGCCCTGGATGCGGTCGTTCAGTTCGTCGCGCGCGGTCAGCACGATGACCGGCGTGTGGCGATTGGTCTGGCGAAAGCGGGTGAGCAGCGTCATCCCGTCGATACCCGGCAGGCCGAGGTCGAGGATCACGAGTTCGTGGCGGTTTTGTGCCAGCGCCTGTTCGGCAAAGATGCCGTCGTGCACCATGTCGACGGTAAAGCCAGCCTGCTCGAGGCTGCTCTGGATACCGCGTGCGATGGGGCGGTCGTCTTCGATCAGAAGGAGTCGCATGAAGTTCGCTCAAGTACAATGGGTTGGCGGTTCAGGCACGCGGACAGCACGACGCCGTTTCCACAGGGGCGCCGCATCGCCTGACATCAAGCATGGCGGCCAGCGAACGAACAAATTCAATCATGTCCGATATTTCGATTCACGACCTCGAAGCCGCGATCAATTTCTGGCGCGCCCGCTCGCCATCCAGCGGCGACGAACTCAAACTCTGCGAAGAGGCCAGCGCGCTCTCCAAGCCGTATGCGCTGCTGATTGTACAGCGCGGAAGCGCGCTGCAACTGGAAGGTTTGGACCCCAAGGCGCGGAATGCGTTCGAGACTTACGTGCGCCTTAAGGATGGCTTGGAAAGCTGAAGGCTTTCGCTCAATACATCCTAGAAAACGTTCAGCGAAATGAAAAGTTGACGCGCCGCGCGGCAAAACCGGCGCGGCGGCTCGCGCAACGTGTCAGGCCGCCGGCAGCGTGTGCGCACACACGCGGTCGATGAATTGCGCGAGTTCGATGTCGCGCTCGGTCAGCCCGTCGGCGTCGTGGGTCGACAGCGTCACGTCGACGCGGTTGTACACGTTGAACCATTCCGGATGGTGGTTCATCTCCTGCGCCTTGATCGCGACGCGCGTCATGAAGCCGAACGCCTCGTTGAAATCGGCGAAGCGCAGGCTGCGCTGGATCGCGTCGCGGCCCGGCACGGCCGTCCAGTGCGGCAGGCCTTCGAGCCGCGTCTTGCGTTCTTCGGATGTGAGCTTGTGGATCATGTTGCACCTCGTTCGGTAGCGGCGCTCGCGCGCGGCAGACGCCGCGCGGCAAAGCCGGCTCCGGCCATTGTTTCATAGTTGGGCGGCGCGCATCGCGGCCGGCGCCGGAGGCTGCCGGCGTCCGCGGCTGGATCATGCCTCATGCCTCATGCGTCATGCGTCGTCGTCGTCGGGCCAGCCTTCGCCGGTGCCGCGCTGAAGCACGACGTCGGTATCGAGCACCGTGCCGGCGGACAGCTCGGGCAGCGCGGCGAGCCGCTCGGCCAGCGCACGCGCGTCGACGTCGGCCAGCGCGAACAGCTGCGCGAAGTCGTCGATCACGAAGTAGGTCTTCTGGAACGTGTCGATCCGGTACTTCGTGCGCATCACGCGCTCGAGGTCGAAGCCGAGCCGGTTCGGCGCCGCGCTCTCGACGCTGTAGAGGCTCTCGCCCTTGCTCGACACGATTCCCGCGCCGTAGATCGACAGCCCGTTGGTGCCGCGCGGATCGCGGATCAGCCCGAACTCCACCGTATACCAATAGAGACGCGCGAGCCGTGCGAGCGCCGCGTCGTCGTCCGCGACCGCGAGCGCGGTACGCCCGTAGGCCTGCATGTAGTCGGCGAACACCGGCTCGATCAGCAGCGGCACGTGGCCGAACAGGTCGTGGAAGCAGTCGGGCTCCTGCAGATAGTCGAGCTGGTCGGGGCGGCGCATCCACCAGGTGACCGGAAAGCGCCGGTGCGCGAGATGCTCGAAGAACACGCGATCGGGCACCAAGCCCGGCACCGCGACGATCTCCCAGCCGGTGGCCGGCTTCAGCTGGCGGTTCACGTCCGCGAACGACGGCACGCGGTCGGCCGGTAAGCGGATCTTCCCGAGCCCGCCGATGAACGCGTCGCATGCGCGCCCGCGCAGCAGCGCCGCCTGGCGCGCATAGAGCTGCTGCCATACCGCGTGATCGACCTGGCCGTAGCGTTCGAGCGGCTGGTCGATGGTGAAATCGGCACGGGTTTCGAGGCCCGCGTCGAACTGCTCCTGCAGTTTCGCGGTGACGACGCTGGACATGGTGACGCTCTGCATGCTTGGGTGAATGACCATGCGAGTGTAGAGCGGGGCGCGCGCATGATGGGCGCAAAGATGGCGTCGATTCTCCATCTGATGCGATAATCCCGCATCATTTCATCGTTTTGTGCGGAGGGCATTCATGCTGGAACTCGACCACTTCGATCTCGCGCTTCTCGATGTGCTGCAGCGCTTCGGCCGTGCCACGCATCAGCAGCTCGGCGAGGAGGTGCCGCTGTCGCCGTCACAGATCGGCCGGCGGCTGCAGCGGCTCGAGGCGGCCGGCGTGATCGAAGGCTATCGCGTGATGTTGCGGCCGGAAAAGCTCGGCCTGGGCGTCACCGCGTTCACGAGCCTGAAGCTCAAGCATCACGGCGATTCGATCATCGAGCAGTTTCAGCAGCAGATCGACGTGCTGCCCGAGGTGCTCGAGTGTCATGCGGTGGTCGGCGACGCCGACTATCTGCTGCGGATCGTCGCCCCCGATCTGAACGCGCTGTCGCAGTTCGTGATGAAGAAGCTGATGCGCGTGCCGGGCGTCGACAGCGTGCGCTCGAACATCGTGCTGACCACGTTCAAGCGCAACGGCGCGCTGCCGCTCGCGCATCTGGCGCCCGGCGCGGCGTGATCGAGCGGCAGGGCGGTGATGGCGGTGCCGCCGCCACATGACGCGCCGGCGGCGGTCATGCCGCCATTATTGTCGCCGCTTATGCGGCTTCCGATTGGGCGTCGGCGTTCAGCAGATCGACGTATGCGACCGCGACGAGGTCCTCCTGCGCGACGCCGAGCTGCGCGAACACGCGATGCGCTTCGGCTTCACCGTCGGCTTCGTCGTCGTCGGGGGCGAGCACCACTTCGAGTTCGATGAAGTCGCCGAGGCCGTCGACGCGATCGAGGTGAATACGCGTGCGGCCCGCCAGATAGACGTGCCGTTCCTTGGTCACGATGCCGCGCGTGGTCAGCGCGGTCGCGAGCAGCGCATGCATCGCGTCGGGGTTCGTCACCGGGCTGCGCGTGTAGTACGACGCCTTCGGGCCGTCACGGTCGTCGCGCTGGTAGAAGATCAGTTCGGCCGGCGTGCCGTCCTCGAAGCGGCGCAGCTTCAGCCGGCCGCGCGGCACGTCGTAGAAGAAGTCCTGCTGACGGTAGAACAGCGGCGCTTCGGTCGCGAGCGTCGCCGCCTGTTCGCGCAGCCGGTCGAATGCGCGGGCGCGGGCTTTGATCTCGATGTTGCGGGCCATGCGGATCTCCTTCGGTCAGGGGGCTCGCGGTGTGCGAACGCACAATCTAGCAAAAAGCTTGCGACGGTGGCATGACGCGCGGTGGCCTCATCTCGCCCACTGCGCGTCGATCAACCGCAGCGCGGCGGCGATGGCCGGTTCGTCGCGGCGCTCGGCGAGCGTCACGAACGTGAGCTCGGTCGGCACCGTCACCTGTTCGACGATCGTCAATGCGTGCGCGTGCGCTTCGGCCAGCGCGGTGGAATCGCGCGCGAGCGTCAGCCCGATCCCCGATTTCACGAGATCGAGCATCGATTGCTCCTGATCGACCTCGGCGACCTTCACCGGTTGCGCGCCCGCGGCCGCGAACCGCCGCGTCAGCAGCCGATGATGGGCGGACGCCGGCGGCGTCCAGATCCACGGCAGCGCGGCCAGCGCGCGCCAGTCGTGCGCGCGCTGCACGCGCTCCTTCCAGCCGGCCGGCGCCAGCACGCGGTACTCGAAATGGGTCAGCGTGACCGTGTGGAACAGGGCGTCGTCGCGCGGATCGTCTTCGCCCGGCCGGCCGATGTAGTAGCCGACGTCGAGCGCCGCGCCGCGCACCTGTTCGAGCACCCAGCCCGACATCCCGTGCCGCAGCGCCGTTTCGATCTGCGGATGCGTTTCGACCAGTGCGCGCAGGAAGCCGCCGAGCCGCAGGAAACCCGGATCGAGGATCGTGCCGATCCGCAGCCGGCCGCGCACCTCGTGCCGCAGCGCGGCGGCGGCGCGCTCGACGTCGACGGCCGCGGCGAGCGCGCGCTCCGCGTGCGGCAGCAGCGTCTGTCCGTCGCGGGTGAGCGCGAGCCCGCGCGACGTGCGCGTGAACAGCACGACGCCGAGCGCTTCCTGCAGATGCTTGATCTGCAGGCTGACGGCCGGCTGCGTCAGGTGCAGCTGCACGGCGGCGCGCGTGAGATTGCCTTCACGGGCGACCGTCGCGAACGCGCGCAGCAGAGTGAGATCCATCGTCGTGATATGAGTGCGGCTTATAACGCAGTTCAGCATAACTCATTGGATCGGCAGCGCGCGGCCGGAGTACGCTGCAACGATCGCGTCGCTCCGCGGCGCACTATGCTGAAAAAGGCGCGCGGCACGCCCCGCGCGGCGCACAACAACTCAGGAGACACGTCGTGACCACTCAACGCACGCTCGAGGGCGAATTCGATTACGTGATCGTCGGCGCGGGCACCGCCGGCTGCGTGCTCGCGAACCGCCTGACCGAAGATCCCGACATCCGCGTGCTGCTGCTCGAAGCGGGCGGCAAGGACGATTACCACTGGATTCATATCCCGGTCGGCTATCTGTACTGCATCGGCAATCCGCGCACCGACTGGCTGTACAAGACGCAGCCCGAGGCGGCGCTCAACGGCCGCGCGCTGTCGTATCCGCGCGGCCGCGTGCTCGGCGGCTGCTCGTCGATCAACGGAATGATCTACATGCGCGGCCAGCGCGAGGATTACGACGGCTGGGCGCAGGAAACCGGCGACGCCGGCTGGTCGTGGGACAGCGTGCTGCCGATCTTCAAGCGCAGCGAGGACCATCACGCCGGCGCGAGCGACGCGCACGGCGCGGGCGGCTACTGGCGCGTCGAGAAGCAGCGGCTGCGCTGGGAGATTCTCGAATCGTTCGCGCAGGCCGCGCAGCAGACGGGCATCCCGGCCACCGACGATTTCAACCGCGGCGACAACACCGGCGTCGGCTATTTCGAAGTGAACCAGAAGCGCGGCGTGCGCTGGAATACGTCGAAGGCGTTCCTGAGGCCCGCGATGGCGCGCCCGAACCTGACCGTGATCACCGGCGCGCACGCGCAGCGCGTGGTGTTCGACGGCCGGCGCGCGGTCGGCGTCGAATACCACGGCGGCGGCGTCGACTACGTCGCGCACGCGCGCATCGAAGTGCTGCTGACGTCCGGCGCGGTGAATTCGCCGCAGCTGCTCGAACTGTCGGGCATCGGCGCGGGCGCGCGGCTGCAGGCGCTCGGCATCGACGTCGTGCACGATCTGCCCGCGGTCGGCGAAAACCTGCAGGACCACCTGCAGCTGCGGATGGCGTTTCGCGTCGACGGCGTGCGCACGTTGAATACGCGCTCGGCGAACTGGTGGGGCAAGCTGATGATCGGCGCCGAATACGCGCTGCTGCAGCGCGGGCCGATGTCGATGGCGCCGTCGCAGCTCGGCGCGTTCGCGAAATCCGATCCGGACGACCCGGCGCTCACGCGTCCCGATCTCGAATATCACGTGCAGCCGCTGTCGCTCGAGCGCTTCGGCGAGCCGCTGCACCGCTTCAACGCATTCACCGCGTCGGTCTGCCAGCTGCGGCCGAGCTCGCGCGGCAGCGTGCATATCGCGAGCGCCGATCCGGGCGTCGCGCCGTCGATCGCGCCGAACTATCTGTCGACCGATCACGATCGTCACGTCGCCGCCAATGCGCTGCGGCTGACGCGCCGCATCGCGTCCGCGCCGGCGCTCGCACGTTATCGCCCGCAGGAGATTCTGCCGGGCACGCGCTATCAGACCGAGGCCGAGCTCGTCGAAGCGGCGGGCGCGATCGGCACGACGATCTTCCATCCGGTCGGCACCTGCCGGATGGGGCGCGCCGACGACGAACGTGCGGTGGTCGACAGCCGGCTGCGCGTGCGCGGGATCGCGGGGCTGCGGATCGTCGACGCGTCGGTGATGCCGTTCATCACGTCGGGGAACACGAATTCGCCGACGTTGATGATCGCCGAGCGCGCGAGCGACATGATCCGCGAGGATCGCCGCACGGCGCGCGACGCGACGCAGGTGCGCACGGAAGCGGCGATGACGCCGGCGTGATATCGGCGTGATATCGGCGCCACACGCGCGGCGGCCGCGTGTCTGCGGCGACCTTCGGGCTATGCGGCGAAACGGGTTCGCATATGCGGCGGTTGGAAGCGCGCGCGTGCGAACGATCACGTTGAACCCGCGCATGGGTCACGATCGGCGCGTGGTCGCGATGACCTGACGCGCGCTGTTTTCACAGGCACGCGCCGTGCGCAGCGCGCACGTGTCGAACCTTCGCGCTCCACCGCGTGCGATATGGCGGCCAGCCCTATAAGTGCAAATCCCGATGATTGCACTGCACCAACGAGGCGACAATGTCCCGCAGTGTGCATACGCGTCGGCGCGGGGAGACCACCCTCGACGTGTAATACGGCGCCCGGGGGCGGCCCGCCGATCCGCGGCGCCGATCGCGATCGCCAGTGCGACGCTCCCCGGTGCTTCGCCCGACTTCGTACGGAAGGGAACATGATTCTCGGCGACACGATTCTCGAAACACGCGGACTGACGAAGGAATTCAGGGGCTTCACTGCCGTCAACGGCGTCAACCTGCGCGTGCGCCGAGGCGCGATCCACGCGTTGATCGGACCGAACGGCGCGGGCAAGACCACCTGCTTCAACCTGCTGACCAAGTTCCTGACGCCCACGGCTGGCCAGATCGTCTTCAACGGTATCGACATCACCGGCGAGCGGCCCGCGCAGGTCGCACGCCGCGGCATCATCCGTTCGTTCCAGATCTCCGCGGTATTCCCGCACCTGAGCGCGCTGCAGAACGTGCGCATCGGGCTGCAGCGCGCGCTCGGCACCGAATTCCACTTCTGGCGCAGCGAGCGCACGCTGCGACGCCTCGACGATCGCGCGATGGATCTGCTCACGCAGGTCGGCCTCAGCGATTTCGCGCACGTGCCGACCGTCGAGCTTGCATATGGCCGCAAGCGCGCGCTCGAAATCGCCACGACGCTCGCGATGGAGCCCGAACTGATGTTGCTCGACGAGCCCACGCAGGGGATGGGCCACGAGGACGTCGATCGCGTGACCGCGCTCATCAAGAAAGTCGCAGCGGGCCGCACGATCCTGATGGTCGAGCACAACATGAACGTGATCGCCGGCATCTCCGACACGATCACCGTGCTGCAGCGCGGCGAGGTGCTTGCCGAAGGCTCGTATGCCGAAGTGTCGAAGAATCCGCTGGTGATCGAGGCCTACATGGGCAGCGCCGACGCGGCGCTCGCAGGGGCGCACGCATGAAGCACAGCGAACGGGAGGAACGCGAATTGAGCGGCGTCGAAAGCGGCGCGCCCGCGCTGGAAATCTCGGGCCTCGAAGCCTGGTACGGGGAATCCCACATTCTTCACGGCGTCGATCTGACCGTGCATCGCGGCGAGGTCGTCACGCTGCTCGGCCGCAACGGCGCGGGGCGCACCACGACGCTGCGCGCGATCATGGGGCTCACCGGGCGCCGCAGCGGCTCGATCAAGGTGGCCGGCAACGAGACGATCGGCCTGGCGACGCACCGCATCGCGCATTTCGGTGTCGGCTATTGTCCGGAGGAGCGCGGCATCTTCTCGAGCCTGTCGTGCGAGGAGAACCTGATGCTGCCGCCGCCGATCGGCCCGCGCGAGCACGCGATGTCGCTCGACGAGATCTACGCGATGTTCCCGAATCTCGCGTCGCGCCGGCAGAGCCAGGGCACGCGGCTGTCGGGCGGCGAGCAGCAGATGCTCGCGGTCGCGCGGATCCTGCGCACCGGCGCGAACCTGCTGCTGCTCGACGAAATCTCGGAAGGCCTCGCGCCGGTGATCGTGCAGGCGCTCGCGCGCATGATCGTCGCGCTGAAGGCGCGCGGCTATACGGTCGTGATGGTCGAACAGAACTTCCGCTTTGCCGCACCGCTCGCCGACCGCTTCTACGTGATGGAGCATGGCCGCATCGTCGAGCATTTCCGCTCGTCCGAACTGGAAGGAAAGATGCCGATCCTTCACGACCTGCTGGGGGTGTGACGCCGCCCCGTCTCACTTGCCGCTGGCCGTGGCGGCGCACGAACAACCACAACGCATCAGAACAACAGGAGACGTCAATGAAAATGAAGACCCTCGCACACGCGTGTCTCGCGGTCGCGACCGCAGCATTCAGCGCCGGCGCGGCACACGCCGCCGACAGCGTGAAGATCGGCTTCATCACGGACATGTCGGGGCTTTACGCGGACATCGACGGGCAGGGCGGCCTCGAGGCGATCCGCATGGCAGTCGCCGACTTCGGCGGCAAGGTGCTCGGCAAGCCGATCGAGGTCGTCTACGCGGATCACCAGAACAAGGCCGACATCGCCGCGTCGAAGGCGCGCGAATGGATGGATCGCGGCGGGCTCGACCTGCTGGTCGGCGGCACGAACTCCGCGACCGCGTTGTCGATGAACCAGGTCGCGGCCGAGAAGAAGAAGGTCTACATCAACATCGGCGCGGGCGCCGACACGCTGACCAACGAGCAGTGCACGCCGTACACGGTCCACTACGCATACGACACGATGGCGCTCGCGAAGGGCACCGGTTCGGCCGTGGTCAAGCAAGGCGGCAAGAGCTGGTTCTTCCTGACCGCCGACTATGCGTTCGGCAAGGCGCTCGAGAAGAACACGTCGGACGTCGTGAAGGCGAACGGCGGCCAGGTGCTCGGCGCGGTGCGGCACCCGCTGTCGGCGTCGGACTTCTCGTCGTTCCTGCTGCAGGCGCAGTCGTCGAAGGCGCAGATCCTCGGCCTCGCGAACGCGGGCGGCGACACGATCAACTCGATCAAGGCCGCGAAGGAATTCGGCATCACCAAGACGATGAAGATCGCCGCGCTGCTGATGTTCATCGACGACGTGCACAGCCTCGGCCTCGAGACGACGCAGGGTCTCGTGCTGACCGACAGCTGGTACTGGAACCGCGACGCCGCGTCGCGCCAGTGGGCGCAGCGCTACTTCGGCAAGATGAAGAAGATGCCGTCGAGCCTGCAGGCCGCCGACTACTCGTCGGTGACGACCTACCTGAAGGCCGTGCAGGCGGCCGGCACGACCGACTCCGACAAGGTGATGGCCGAGCTGAAGAAGCTCAAGATCAGCGACTTCTACGCGAAGGGCTACATCCGTCAGGACGGCAGCATGATCCACGACATGTACCTGATGGAAGTGAAGAAGCCGTCCGATTCGAAGGAGCCGTGGGATTACTACAAGGTGCTCGCGACGATCCCGGGCGACCAGGCGTTCGGCACCAAGCAGGAATCGCGCTGCGCGCTGTGGAAGTAGGCGCGGCGTAGCGGCGCTGCGGCGGTTCCGGCGGCCCGGGCGACGTGGCCGCCGGGCCGCGCATGCGCGCCGGCCTGAAGGTTGCACGCGCAACCAAACTCATACTGACGGCTAAGTCGATGGAAATCTTTGGCATTCCGTTGCCGGCGATGCTGAGCCAGTTGCTGCTCGGCCTCGTCAACGGCTCGTTCTACGCGATCCTGAGCCTCGGGCTCGCGGTGATCTTCGGGCTGCTCAACGTGATCAACTTCGCGCACGGCGCGCTGTTCATGCTGGGCGCCATGCTCGCGTGGATGGGGCTGTCGTACTTCGGCCTGCCGTACTGGGCGATGCTCGTGCTCGCGCCGTTGATCGTCGGCGCGTTCGGGATTGCGATCGAGCGCTCGATGCTGCGCTGGCTGTACAAGCTCGATCACCTGTACGGGCTGCTGCTCACGTTCGGCCTCACGCTGGTGGTCGAAGGCGTGTTCCGCTCGATCTACGGTTCGTCGGGCCAGCCGTACGACGTGCCCGCGCAACTGTCGGGCGCGACCAATCTCGGCTTCATGTTCCTGCCGAACTACCGCGCGTGGGTAGTCGTCGCATCGCTCGCGGTGTGTCTCGCGACCTGGTTCGTGATCGAGAAGACGCGTCTGGGCGCATATCTGCGCGCCGGCACCGAGAACCCGAAGCTCGTCGAGGCGTTCGGCGTGAACGTGCCGATGATGATCACGCTCACCTACGGCTTCGGCGTCGCGCTCGCGGCGTTCGCGGGCGTGCTCGCGGCGCCGGTGATCCAGGTGTCGCCGCTGATGGGCCAGCCGATGATCATCACCGTGTTCGCGGTGGTCGTGATCGGCGGGATGGGCTCGATACTCGGTTCGATCGTCACCGGGCTGCTGCTCGGCGTGATCGAGGGCTTCACGCGCGTGTTCTATCCGGAAGCGTCGGCCACCGTCGTGTTCGTGATCATGGCGATCGTGCTGCTGTTCCGTCCGGCGGGCCTGTTCGGCAAGGAAAAATGATGCAGAGAAAAGTGCTCTACGGCGCGTTGCTCGCCGCGCTGCTGGCGGCGCCGTTTATCGGCGCGTATCCGGTGTTCGTGATGAAGGTGCTCACGTTCGCGCTGTTCGCGGCCGCGTTCAACCTGCTGATCGGCTATACGGGGCTGCTGTCGTTCGGCCATGCGATGTTCCTCGCGAGCGCCGGCTACGCGACCGGCTACACGATCCAGACGCTCGGCTTCACGCCGGAGCTCGGCGTGCTCGCCGGCACGGTGGCGGCCACGCTGCTGGGGCTCGTCGTCGGCCTGTTCGCAATCCGGCGGCAGGGCATCTATTTCGCGATGATCACGCTCGCGTTCGCGCAGATGGTCTACTTCATCTACCTGCAGGCGCCGTTCACGCACGGCGAGGACGGGCTGCAGGGCGTGCCGCGCGGCCACCTGTTCGGCGTGCTCGACCTGTCGAACGACGTCACGCTGTACTACGTCGTGCTCGCGGTGATCGTCGCCGCGTGTGCGTTCATCGTGCGGGTCGTGCATTCGCCGTTCGGCCAGGTGCTCGTCGCGATCAAGGAGAACGAGCCGCGCGCGATCTCGCTCGGCTACGACACCGACCGCTTCAAGCTGCTCGCGTTCATCCTGTCGGCCGGGCTCGCGGGGCTGGCCGGCGCGTTGAAGGTGCTGGTGCTCGGCTTCGAGACGCTGTCCGACGCTTACTGGACGATGTCGGGCCTCGTCGTGCTGATGACGCTCGTCGGCGGGATGGGCACGCTGTTCGGGCCGCTGCTCGGCGCGGCGCTGATCGTCGCGCTCGAAGACCGGCTCGGCGACATCGGCGAGTGGCTCGCATCGCTCACGGGCGTCGGCTGGTTCCACTCGCTGGGCGAATCGGCGACGATCGTCACCGGGCTGATCTTCATCGCATGCGTGCTTGCGTTCCGGCGCGGCATCGTCGGCGAGATGGTCGCGCGCGTGAAGACGCTGCGGCCGTCCTGATCGCGTTGCATTCGGTGCGCGGCGGCGTTGATGCGAAGCACCATCCGGCGCCTTGCGCAGAGGCGTTTTGCGCTCGCCCGGGCCGCGCCGCACGGCCAGATTGCTGCCCCATTTTCGTGCGGCGATGCACCATAGGGGTAAATGCTAAGTTGTCGCAGGGTGAAAGGTCCTTTAATCTTCGTTTCAGTTCTGATGCACCGCGAAACGAATTTGCAGGTGGAGAACGAGGAGACAATCGAGGCACAAAGTGCCCGGACCCCAAAGCGCTGTTGGACGGAATCCAACAGCGCTTTTTCATTTGCGTGCGCGAATTTGCATCGATGGTGCATGGCGCGCATTGCCCTCAATGCGCGCCATTTCGCGCGTTCGCATCGCACCGTTCATCCCGCCCCGTATTTTTCTTCGATCGTCCTGTCGAGCCGTCGACGGCACGCGCGCGCCTGCGCGCGGTTCGGGCTTACCCGGTTAGCGTGCATGAAAGGCGTCCGTTACACTCGGCTTTCGCCGACCGAGCGGTCGGGAAAATCGGTCGGCAGTTCTCCTACGAGCGCAACGCAGAACAGGGAGTACGGTTGGATGAGACGCGCAGGACGTTGGATCGCGGTATCGCGTACGGTCGAGGGCAGCCGTTCGGGAGCAGGGCGGCGCGGGCTTCTTGCGGCTTGCGGGCGCAGCCGGGCGGGTGCGACGTCCGTTGCCGCGGGAAGCGCCGGCAACGCGCAGGTTGGCGCGGTGCTCGCCAGATCCGATGCCTCGTTCACCGTCGCATGAGCGGCCGATTGCGGCCTTTGTTCGCCCCTGGCGACGGCGCCGCACCGGGCGCGTTGCCGCCGTCGTTGCGCGTGCATCGCGGCCGCTTCGCCGCTTCTGTTTTTCGCTTGCTTCATTTCGACGACATCGCCGTCGCGCATCGTTGCGGTCGAATGGCCGTTCTGCTGTGCGCGACGATGCCTCGCGGGAAAACGAGCGTAGGCGCGGCACAGCGGGATAGTTAAATTATTAAATTGTTTGAGGACCGGGAGCCGCCAGAGCGACCCGCGGATTTTTCGAGCAGCGTTTGGAGACAACGTAAATGAAAATGAATCGATGGATGGAGGCTCTGTTTGCGGCTGGCCTCGTGTGCGCGGCGGCGACGGCGTCCGCCCAGGTCAAGATCGGCGTGACGCTGTCGGCCACCGGGCCGGCCGCATCGCTCGGAATCCCGGAGAAGAACACGATCGCGCTGCTGCCGAAGGAGATCGGGGGCAAGAGCGTCCAGTACATCGTGCTCGACGACGCGTCCGACACGAGCCGCGCCGTGCAGAACGTACGCAAGCTGATCGACGAGGATCACGTCGACGCGATCATCGGTTCGTCCGTCACGCCGAACTCGCTCGCGATGCTCGATCCGGTGTCGCAGGGCAAGACGCCGACGATCTCGCTGGCCGCGAGCGCACAGATCATCGCGCCGATGGATGCGAAGCGCGCATGGATGTTCAAGGTGCCGCAGAACGATCAGCTGATGGCCGACGCAATCGCCGACTACATGGCGAAGCACGGCGTGAAGACCGTCGGCTTCATCGGCTTCGCCGATGCATACGGCGACAGCTGGTACAACACCTTCAACGCCGCTGCGGCGAAGAACGGGCTGAAGGTCGTGTCGAACGAGCGCTACAACCGCACCGATGCGTCGGTGATGGGGCAGGTGCTGAAGCTGATGGGCTCGACGCCGGATGCGGTGCTGATCGCCGGCTCCGGCACGCCGGCGGCGCTGCCGGCCAAGACGCTGAAGGAGCGCGGCTACAAGGGCAAGGTGTACCAGACGCATGGCGTCGCGAACAACGACTTCCTGCGCGTGTGTGGCAAGGATTGCGAAGGCGAGATCCTGCCGGCCGGCCCCGTGCTCGTGACCGACCAGCTGCCCGATTCGAACCCGGTGAAGAAGCCGGCGCTCGGCTACAAGGTGGCGTACGAGAAGGCCTACGGCGCGGGTTCGCTGTCGACCTTCGGCGGCCACGCATGGGACGCAGGGCTGCTGCTGCAGCGCGCGATTCCGGAGGCGCTGAAGAAGGGGCAGCCGGGCACCGAAGCGTTCCGCGAGGCGTTGCGCGCGTCGCTCGAAAGCGTGAAGGATCTGCCGGTGTCGCACGGCGTGATCAACATGACGCCGACCGATCACAACGGCTTCGACACGCGTGCGCGCGTGATGGTGCAGATCGTCGACGGCAAGTGGAAGCTGCAGGCCGAGTAAGCATCACGTGAAACCGGCGGGCCCGGTGGGAACGGCACCGGGCCCGCCGCATGTTTTCCGGAACACCGCGGAACGGCGCGCCGCGTTCCCGCCATGCCGTTTCCGCTTGCGGGGCGTTGTCCCGTCACCGATTCTTCGCAGCATTCTCGATACACGAAACGTATGGATCTCTCGATTGCGGCGATCCTCGCGCAAGACGGCATCACGACCGGCGCCATTTATGCATTGCTGTCGCTGGCGCTCGTGCTGGTGTTTTCCGTCACGCGAGTGATCTTCATTCCCCAGGGCGAATTCGTCGCCTACGGTGCGCTGACGCTCGCGGCGCTGCAGGCGCAGAAATTTCCGGCCACCTGCTGGCTCCTGTTGGTGATGGGCATCGCGTGCTTTCTGCTCGAAGCGGGCGGCCTGATCCGCCATCGCGAACGCCGTCATCAGCTCGGCCGGACGCTCGCGACGCTCGGCAGCCGCTACGTGCTGCTGCCGCTCGCCATGTTCGCGCTCACGCGCAACTTCGCCGCGCAGCCGCTGCCGATGCTCGCGCAGATCGCGCTGACGCTGGCGATCGTCGTGCCGATGGGGCCGTTCGTCTATCGGCTCGTGTATCAGCCGATCGCCGAAGGCACGACGCTGCTGCTGCTGATCGTGTCGGTCGCCGTCCATTTCGCGATGGTCGGGCTGGGGCTCGTCATGTTCGGCGCGGAAGGCTCGCGCACCAACGGATTCACCGATGCGTCACTCGCCCTGGGCGGCATGACGGTGTCGGTGCAGAGCATCGTCGTGGTCGCGACCGCACTGGTGCTGATCGGCGCGCTCTACGTGTACTTCGGCCGCACGATCGCCGGCAAGGCGCTGCGCGCGACGTCGGTGAACCGGCTCGGCGCGCGGCTCGTCGGGATCGGCACGACCGAGGCCGGGCGGCTGGCGTTCACGCTGGCAGCCGGGCTCGGCGTGCTGTCCGGCATTCTGGTCGGCCCGCTGACGACCGTCTACTACGACTCCGGCTTCCTGATCGGGCTGAAGGGTTTCGTCGGCGCGATCATCGGCGGTCTCGTCAGTTATCCGCTCGCGGCGGCCGGCTCGCTGCTCGTCGGCGTGCTCGAGTCGTATTCGTCGTTCTGGGCGAGCGCGTACAAGGAAGTGATCGTGTTCACGCTGATCATCCCGGTGCTGCTGTGGCGCAGTTTCGCGACGCCGCATGCGGAAGAGGAAGAGGAGTGACGCGATGACGACGATGGTACGCAACAAGGCCTTCTGGGTGTTTCTCGTGGTGCTGTTCGCGCTGCCGGTGCTGCCCGGCGCGCTGCAGGTGCCCGAATACTGGATCACGCTGCTCAACTACATCGGCCTCTACGCGATCGTCGCGATCGGCCTCGTGCTGCTGACCGGCGTCGGCGGGATGACGAGCTTCGGCCAGGCCGCGTTCGTCGGCATCGGCGCGTATGCAACCGCGCTTCTGACCACGCGCTACGGCGTGTCGCCGTGGCTCGCGCTGGTCGTCGGCGTCGTGCTGACGGCGCTGGTCGCGCTGCTGCTCGGCGCGGTCACGATGCGGCTGTCCGGGCACTTCCTGCCGCTCGGTACGATCGCATGGGGCCTCGCGCTGTTCTACCTGTTCGGCAACCTCGAACTGCTCGGCAAGTACGACGGGATCAGCGGGATTCCGGCGCTGAACCTGTTCGGCGTCGCACTCGAAAGCGGCCGCAGCCTGTACTTCGTGATCTGGGCCGTCGTGCTCGCCGCGATCGTGTCGGTGCAGAACCTGCTCAATAGTCGGCCGGGCCGCGCGATTCGCGCGCTGCGCGGCGGCGGCGTGATGGCCGAGGCGATGGGCGTGAACACCGCCTGGATGCGCGTGGTGATCTTCGTCTATGCGGCGGCGCTCGCTGCGGTATCGGGCTTTCTTTACGCGCATCTTCAGCGTGCGGTGAACCCGACGCCGTTCGGCCTGAACCACGGGATCGAATTCCTGTTCATGGCCGTGGTCGGCGGGGTGTCGCACGTGTGGGGCGCGGTGCTCGGCGCCGCGATCCTCACCGTGCTGCAGGACTACCTGCAGACGCTGCTGCCCAAGCTGCTCGGCTCGGAGGGCAACTTCGAGATCATCGTGTTCGGCGTGCTGATGGTCGTTCTGCTGCAGTACGCGCGCCAGGGCGTATGGCCGTTCGTCGCGAAGCTGTTTCCGCGCGGGCCGCGCGCCCGTGCGCCCGAGCACGCCGATCCGTTGCCGCAGCGGGCGAAGCCGGTCGCGGGCGAGCCGCTGCTCGTGGTCGATCGCGCGCGCAAGCAATTCGGCGGGCTGGTGGCCGTGAACGACGTGAGCTTCGACGTGAAAGCGGGGCAGATCATCGGGCTGATCGGGCCGAACGGCGCCGGCAAGTCGACCACGTTCAATCTGGTGACGGGCGTGCTCAAGCCGACCGGCGGCGCGATCACGTTCCGTGGCGAGCGGATCGACGGGCTCACGTCGCGGCAGATCGTGCGCCGTGGGATCGGCCGGACCTTCCAGCACGTGAAGTTGCTTCCGACGATGACGGTGCTCGAGAACGTCGCGATCGGCGCACACCTGCGCGGTCACACCGGCGTGTGGCGCAGCATCGCGCGGCTCAATGCGCACGAGGAAGCGCAGCTGCTGGCCGAGGCGGCGCAGCAGATTCGCCGTGTCGGGCTCGAAAAGCACATGTACGACGAAGCCGGCAGCCTCGCGCTGGGCCAGCAACGGATACTCGAAATCGCCCGCGCGCTGTGCTGCGATCCGACGCTGCTGCTGCTCGATGAGCCGGCCGCCGGGTTGCGCTATCAGGAGAAGCAGCAGCTCGCCGAGCTGTTGCGGCGCCTGAAGGGCGAGGGGATGAGCGTGTTGCTCGTCGAACATGACATGGATTTCGTGATGAACCTGACGGACCGGCTGGTCGTGATGGAATTCGGCACGAGGATCGCGGAAGGGCTGCCGCAAGACGTGCAGCAGGATCCGACGGTGCTCGAGGCGTATCTGGGCGGGGTGGAGTGATGGCGGACACGACGATGCCGATTCTCGAGGTGGGCGGGCTGGCCGTGCGGTACGGCAAGGTCGAGGCGTTGCACGGCGCGGCGATCAAGGTCGGCGCGGGCCAGATCGTCAGCGTGATCGGGCCGAACGGCGCAGGCAAGTCGACGCTGCTGAACGCGATCATGGGCGCGTTGCCGGTGACGGGGCATGCGTCTGGCCAGGTCTTGTATCGCGGCCGCGACGTCGGCGCGTTGCCGATCGAGCAACGCGTCGCGCATGGCATGTGCCTCGTGCCGGAAAAGCGCGAGCTGTTCAGCACGATGACGGTCGAGGATAACCTCGTGCTGGGCGCCTACCGCCGCAAGCAGGCAGGCGAGGCGAACTTTCTCGATCAGCTCGATCATGTCTTCGCGCTGTTTCCGCGGCTCAGGGAGCGACGCAGGCAGGCTGCCGGTACGTTGTCGGGCGGTGAGCGGCAGATGCTGGCGGTCGGACGCGCGCTGATGGGCAAGCCCGACTTGCTCATGCTAGATGAGCCCAGCCTCGGGCTGGCGCCGCTGATCGTGAAGGAGATTTTCCACATCATCAGCGCGCTGCGCGGTACGGGCGTCGCGACGTTGCTCATCGAGCAAAATGCGCGCGCTGCGCTGCAGATTTCGGACTACGGCTATGTGCTCGAGACTGGCGAGTTTGCGCTGGAAGGCCCGGCGGCCGAGTTGGCACAGAATCCGCAGGTGATCGAGACTTACCTCGGGTTAGCCAAGAAATCGGCGTGACGCCTGCTTGGGCAGTGGAGGCGGAACCGGGAAACGGACGACGTGTTTCACGTGAAACACGCCGTTTTTGTTGGGCGGACCGGGGAACGGAAGCGGATGGGGATAAGTGTCTGCCCGTCTTATAGAAATACTGTGGCGTGAGCGGCAAGCGTCGCTCTGCGTCGCCACGGAGGACGGAGCTATGGCGACGCGCCAGGCGGCACAGGGGATAACTTGTTGCGGACCGAGTTCAAGTGCTGTGAGCGCCACCGCAAGCTAACGAGGCTTCACAGAAATTCATGTATTTCCGCCCGACCAACGGCCGCGATGGCTCCTTTGAGCGTCACAGCACGCCACAGCGGTCGAAAAAACCGTCAAATGAACGCACCCTACCATTCGGACGGTCTTCGGCGTAAAAGCGAACCCGCTATAATTCGGCCCATACATTTCTCTGATAGGTTCGTGCGCTGTCCTGCGTACGGAATCCACCATGCTTTTTCCCACAGAATTTGACGTCATCGTCGTCGGCGGCGGGCACGCCGGCACGGAGGCCGCGTTGGCATCGGCCCGCATGGGTGCGAAGACGCTGCTGCTGACCCATAACATCGAAACGCTCGGCCAGATGAGCTGCAATCCGTCGATCGGCGGCATCGGCAAGGGCCATCTCGTCAAGGAAGTCGATGCGCTCGGCGGTGCGATGGCCGCCGCGACCGACGAGAGCGGCATTCAGTTCCGGATCCTCAATTCGTCGAAGGGTCCGGCCGTACGCGCCACGCGTGCACAGGCCGACCGCATCCTTTACAAGGCTGCGATCCGCCATCGGCTCGAGAATCAGCCGAACTTGTGGCTGTTCCAGCAGGCCGTCGACGATTTGATGGTCGAGGGCGACCGGGTGGTCGGTGCGGTCACGCAAATCGGCATCCGTTTCCGGGCGCGCGCTGTCGTGCTGACGGCGGGCACGTTCCTCGACGGCAAGATCCATGTCGGCTTGAACAACTACACCGGCGGCCGTGCGGGCGATCCGGCAGCCGTCTCGCTGTCGGCCCGCCTGAAGGAATTGAAGCTGCCCCAGGGCCGCCTGAAGACCGGCACCCCCCCGCGTATCGATGGCCGCTCGATCGACTTTTCGAAGCTCGACGAGCAGCCGGGCGACCTCGATCCGATCCCGGTGTTCTCGTTCCTCGGCCGCGCAGAGCAGCATCCGCAGCAGCTGCCATGCTGGGTCACGCATACGAACGAGCGCACGCACGACATCATTCGCGGTGGGCTCGACCGATCGCCGATGTATACGGGCGTGATCGAAGGCGTCGGCCCGCGTTACTGCCCGTCGATCGAGGACAAGATTCACAGGTTTGCGTCGAAGGAGTCGCACCAGATCTTCCTGGAACCGGAAGGGCTGACGACCAACGAGTTCTATCCCAACGGCATTTCGACGAGCCTGCCGTTCGACGTGCAACTCGAACTCGTGCACTCGATGCGCGGCCTCGAGAACGCGCACATCCTGCGCCCCGGCTACGCGATCGAGTACGACTATTTCGACCCACGTGCGCTGAAGGCGTCGCTGGAAACGAAGGCGATCAACGGGCTGTTCTTTGCGGGCCAGATCAACGGTACGACCGGCTATGAAGAGGCGGCGGCGCAGGGCCTGCTCGCTGGCCTGAATGCCGGCCGTTACGTGCAGGAAAAGGACGCATGGTGCCCGCGTCGGGATCAGGCGTACCTTGGCGTGCTGGTCGACGACCTCGTCACGCGCGGCGTGGCTGAGCCTTACCGGATGTTCACGAGCCGCGCCGAATACCGGCTGAGCCTGCGTGAAGATAATGCGGATATGCGGTTGACCGAGATTGGTCGCGAGCTGGGCCTCGTCGACGACGTGCGCTGGGACGCGTTCAGCCGGAAGCGCGACGCTGTTTCACGTGAAACCGAACGCTTGAAGTCGACTTGGGTGACGCCGAAGACGCTGCCGCCGGAAGAGGCGACCGCGCTGCTCGGCAAGCCGATCGACCACGAATACAGCCTGGCCGAACTGCTGCGGCGGCCTGGTATCAGCTACGACGGCGTATGTGGGCTGAAGGGCGGTGAATGTGGCCCCGTGGAGCCGCTGGCCGATGAGCCGGTGCTGCTGGGTCAGATCAAGGAGCAGGTCGAGATCGGTATCAAGTATCAGGGTTATATCGAGCGCCAGGCCAACGAGATCGAGCGCAATGATGCGAATGAGAATACCCGTCTGCCGGATGGTATCGACTACCGTGAGGTTCGCGGTCTGTCGTTCGAGGTGAGTCAGAAGCTCAACGAGTTCCGCCCCGAAACGATCGGCCAGGCCTCGCGTATCTCGGGTGTGACGCCGGCCGCGATCTCGCTGCTGATGGTGCACCTGAAGCGCCGCGGCCTCGGCCGCCGTAACGGCGCCGCAGCAGAAACGACCGAGCAGGGGGGCGATACCGTCCCGACGCAGCAATGACGGCGCGTCGCGCGCCGGCGGTTAATCGGGACGTACTTGAGCAGATGTTGATCGACGGCACGGCCGCGCTGGACATCGTATTGACGGATGCTCAGCGCAACCAGTTGCTCGACTATGTGGCGCTGCTCGGTAAATGGAACGCCGTCTACAACCTGACGGCGATCCGTGACCCGAGGCAGATGCTGACTCAGCACATCCTCGATTCGCTTTCCATCGTTCCGCATCTGCGCGGCCGCACGGATGCGCGCGTGCTCGATGTGGGCTCCGGCGGCGGGCTGCCGGGCATCGTGCTGGCGATCGTCCAGCCGGGCTGGCAGGTTACGCTGAACGATATCGTGCAGAAGAAATCGGCATTCCAGACGCAAATGCGCGCAGAACTGAAGCTGACGAACCTGTCCGTCGTCACCGGGCGCGTCGAATCGCTGCAGCCGGGCGTCGAAGTGCCGGAAAAATTCGACATGATCGTATCCCGCGCCTTCGCGGATCTATCCGACTTCGTTAAACTTGCTCGTCATCTCGTCGCACCGGGCGGATCGATCTGGGCAATGAAGGGCGTCCACCCGGACGACGAAATTGCGCGACTGCCGGAAGGCAGCCGCGTGAAGCAGACGATACGATTGGCCGTCCCGATGCTCGATGCCGAACGGCATCTGATCGAAGTCGCCGTCGACGAAGCGAATTGAAGGCGCGCGGATGCGCGCCGTTTGTTTGAAGGTAAGAGGAACACCCAACGATGGCAAAGATCTTCTGCGTTGCAAACCAGAAGGGGGGCGTCGGCAAGACGACGACATCGGTCAATCTCGCCGCAAGCCTTGCAGCGCAGGAGCAGCGCGTGCTGCTGATCGATCTCGACCCGCAGGGCAACGCGACGATGGGCAGCGGGATCGACAAGGCCGCATGCGAGTCGACCGTGTACGAAGTGCTGATCGACGGCGTACCGGTGTCGGACGCACGTGTGCGTCCGGAAGGCGTCACGTACGACGTGCTGCCGGCCAACCGTGAGTTGTCCGGCGCGGAGATCGAGCTGATCGGCATCGACAACCGCGAGCGCCGGCTGAAGGCCGCGCTCGAGCGCGTCGCGGACGACTACGATTTCGTGCTGATCGACTGCCCGCCGACGCTGTCGCTGCTGACGCTGAACGGACTGTGCGCGGCGCACGGCGTGGTGATCCCGATGCAGTGCGAGTACTTCGCGCTGGAGGGCTTGTCCGATCTCGTCAACACGATCAAGCAGGTTCACGCGAACATGAACCGCGACCTGAAGATCATCGGCTTGCTGCGCGTCATGTTCGATCCGCGCATCACGCTGCAGCAGCAGGTTTCCGATCAACTGAAAGCGCATTTCGGCGACAAGGTGTTCGACGCGGTGATTCCGCGCAACGTGCGTCTGGCGGAAGCGCCGAGCTACGGGTTGCCGGGCGTCGTATTCGACCGTAACTCGCGCGGTGCGCAGGCGTATCTTCAATTCGGTGCCGAGATGATCGACCGCGTGCGCGCGTTCGAGGTGTCGTGAGCCGGACATGAGCGAAGCGAGGAAGAAAGACATGAACGCGGTACCAAAGAAGAAGGGCTTGGGACGTGGCCTCGAAGCGTTGCTCGGCGGCAGTGCGGACATCACCGAAGCGGTGAAGATCGAAGGCGCTCCGAACACGCTTGCGCTCGGCAAGCTGCAGGCCGGCAAGTATCAGCCGCGCACGCGGATGGACGAAGGCAACCTCCAGGAGCTGGCCGCCAGCATTCGCGCGCAAGGCGTGATGCAGCCGATCCTGGTGCGGCCCGTTTCGTCTGATAAATACGAGATCATTGCGGGCGAGCGGCGTTTTCGGGCTGCGCGCCTCGCCGGCCTCGAAGAAGTGCCGGTGCTGGTGAAGGACGTATCCGATCAGGCCGCCGCGGCGATGGCGCTGATCGAGAACATCCAGCGCGAGGATCTGAACCCGCTGGAAGAGGCACACGGCATCCAGCGCCTGCTCGACGAGTTCGGTTTCACGCACGAGCAGGCCGCCGAATCCGTCGGCCGCTCGCGCAGCGCGGTGTCGAACCTGTTGCGGCTGCTGAACCTCGCGTCGCCGGTGCAGACGATGCTGCTGGCCGGCGATCTCGACATGGGTCACGCGCGTGCGCTGCTCGCCGTCGATGCGGCAACGCAGATCGCGCTCGCGCATCAGGTCGTCAACAAGCGCATGTCGGTGCGCGAGACCGAGAAGCTGGTCGCGCACACGACGAAGGAAGCGCCGGCCGTGAAGGCGCGCGCGAAGGACGACGGCGGCCGCGACACGCGCCGGCTGGAGGAGGAGTTGTCCGACCTGCTCGCGTCCACGGTGAAGATCAAGCTCGGCCGCCGCGGCCGAGGGCAGGTGTTGATCGATTTCGGCAACCTCGATGCGCTCGAGGGCATTCTCGCGCGGCTGCGCGGTAACGTCGCAACTGAAGAGTGACGAGGTTCAATTGATCGAAAGCACGGGCGCGCCGGCGCCGCGCCGGTGGCTCGGCTGGCTTTTGCAGGAGCCCGTACTGACGGTACTGGCCGTTGCGCTGATCGTTCTCGAATGGTTGCGCCCGCAACCGTTCGCGATACTGGCCGGTCTGGTCGACTGGCAGACGGTGGTCACGCTCGCTGGCCTGTTGATGCTGACCAAGGCGCTCGAGCTGTCCGGTTGTCTGATGTGGCTCGCGCATCGCATCGTGCACCACGTGCACTCCGAGCGCGGGCTCGCGATGCTGTTGGTGATATTCGCGGCGGCGCTTGCGATGTGGCTCACCAACGATGTCGCGCTGTTCGTCGTCGTGCCGCTGATGGTATCGCTGCGTGCGTTGACGCCGCTGCCGTTTCGACGGCTGGTGATCGTCGTCGCGCTGGCGGTCAACGCCGGGTCCGTCGCGACGCCGCTCGGCAATCCCCAGAATCTGTTCCTGTGGCAATTGAGCGGCGTGTCGTTCGGCGGCTTCGTCGTCGCGCTCGGGCCGCTCGCGCTCGCGTTGATGGCGTTGCTGCTCGCGGTCACGGCGTGCGTGTTTCGTGCCAAACCGCTCGACTTGTCGGGAGACGTGCAGGCGGTGCCCGTGCAACGCATGCACGCATTGCTCGCGGCCGTGCTGTTCGGCGGCTTCGTGCTGCTCGCCGACGCGCACCATCCGGTGCCGGGCCTGATCGCCGTCGTGCTCGCGCTGCTGGCGGCGAAGCGCGACGCAGTCCTGAAAATCGACTGGCTACTGCTGTTGATCTTCGTGCTGATGTTCGTCGTGTTGCGCAGCGCGGCCGCGTTGCCGGTCATACACGACACGATTGCGAGCAGCCATCTCGATACGCCGTTGCGCGTGTTCGCCGCGGGCGCGGTGCTGTCGCAGGGCATCAGCAACGTGCCGGCCGCGATCCTGCTGTCGGAATTCACGCACGACTGGCGCGCACTCGCGTTCGGCGTCTCGGTCGGCGGCTTCGGTTTCGCGATCGGCTCGCTCGCGAACCTGATCGCCGTGCGTCTCGCGAAGGAGCCGCGCATGTGGCTGCCGTTTCACGCGGTGTCGATTCCGTTCGCGCTGGCGAGTGCGGCACTCGGCGCGTGGTTGCTCGTCCACGGTTGAGCGCCGCGGCCGGCGGCAGCGGCGACGCCGGCCGCCTGCAAAAGCGTGGCCGGGCAGGGCGGCAGCAGCAGCGATCTTCGAAACACCCCCCTGTTGATAAGTGCGCCGATTCTCAGTCGATCTGCTGTGGCGACGCAACGCCGCTCGCCGCTTCATCTGCACGGCTGATCGCATTTCTTCGTGCTGCCAAGCGGCGCACGTCGGCGAGGTGCGGTTGTCGCGCAGCGCCGGCCGCTGCGCTTCCGTTCGTTCCGCCTTCGCGGAATTTCATCGCACTCAGCCCGCCGCGACGCCGCGTCACAGCCCCCATTTCCGGCCGTTGATTTCCGCTGAAACGCGCATTTCCGCCCGCGAAATGTGCGACGCGAAAAAACCACCTTACAACTGTCATCGTACGTCGTCGATTCGCGCGTTTTTCACATGATGAGGCGGCGTTTTACGAAGGTTTTTGTCGCGTCTAAAGCCTTGAATCACTTGCAACTATCGCTTACAATCGCCCGGATTTGTTAGCTAGGCACCCCTGAAAGCTTTCAGAAAGCTTGGGGCCGGGTTCAAGGATTTTGCGGAAGATTGCGATGGCGGGTCAGGCGCCGAACGACAGGCACGATGGTCCCCGAGCGCAACGCACCGCTTCAGCGGCCGGCGAACGGCGCGAATCCGACGGCGACGACTGGGATGCCGAGCAGCAAGATGACAACATCGTTCCGCTCACGCGGACGGAAGCCGAGAGGTTGTTCGGTCCGAACGTGAGCAAGCCGCCGCGCGTCACTCCCTACAAGGTGGTGATCGCGCAGGTGGTCTTGTCCCTGGTTGCAACGCTGGCGTGGTGGCTGTTTTCGAAGTCGCCGGGTGCCGCTGCGCAATCCGCGTTTCTGGGCGGGGCGATCGGCTGGGTGCCAAGCGCGTTGTTCGTGGCACGACTGAAGGCAGGTGGCTCGGCCACCGTGATGAGCTGGGTGATGGGCGAAGCCCTGAAGCTCGGCGTGACGATCGGAATGTTCGCCGCAGTGGCGTACGGCTATGCCGGCGTGCACTGGCCGGCGCTCCTCGTCACCTACCTCGTCGTGCTGAAGACGTACTGGATCGCGCTGGCCTGGCGGTAAGCAACAAGCAGCGTGCGGTTTTCGACAGGAACCGCACCGGCCCGTTCCCGCAATAGCGTATTGCGGAAACGGGGAAACGATTTTCGACAATTTGGGTGGCATTAACGATATGGCAGCTAGCGAAGGCACGCGCGGTCCGGATCCGTCCGAGTACATTGCGCACCACTTGCAGAACTTTTCCACCTCGCATCAGACGTCGATTTTCGACATCCACGTCTGGAACATCGACACGCTGTTCTGGTCGATCGTGTGCGGGATCGTGACGATCGTCGTGTTGCGTCTGGCCGCCCGCAAGGCGACGTCGGGCGTGCCGGGCCGTTTCCAGTGCGCGATCGAAATGCTGGTCGAGATGGTCGAAGATCAATCGAAGGCCATCGTCCATGGCAATCGCACGTTCATCGCTCCGCTTGCGCTCACCGTGTTCGTGTGGGTCGCGCTGATGAACTCCCTCGACTTCCTGCCGGTCGACCTGCCGGGCCGCGTGATCGCCCTGCTCGGTCTGTCGGACGTGATTTCCCACCACCGCATCGTCCCGACGGCCGACCTGAACGGCACGCTCGGCATCGCGCTCGGCGTGTTCGTCCTGATGATCTACTACAGCATCAAGATCAAGGGCGCCGGCGGTTTCGTGCATGAGCTGCTGTCGGCGCCGTTCGGCGGCCACCCGCTGCTGTGGATCCCGAACCTTGCGCTGAACATCGTCGAATACGTCGCGAAGACCGTCTCCCTCGGCATGCGGCTGTTCGGCAACATGTACGCAGGTGAGCTGTTGTTCCTGTTGATCGCCCTGCTCGGCAGCATGTGGAGCTTCGGTGGCGACGCAACGTTCCTCGGCTTCGTTGGTCACGTGATCGCGGGCAGCGTCTGGGCAATCTTCCACATTCTGATTGTTCTGTTGCAGGCATTCATTTTCATGATGCTGACGCTGGTGTATCTCGGCCAGGCGCACGACAAGCACTAAGCGCGACGTGCAAACAAGAGTTTCCGTTTTAGTTTTTTAAATCTAAGTTCCAAGTCTTTTCTCAAAGGAGTGATCATGCAAGCTTACATCGCCAACATCCAGGGTCTGACCGCCATCGGTATCGGCATCATCATCGGCCTGGGTGCAATCGGCGCCTGTATCGGTATCGCGCTGATGGGTGGCAAGTACATCGAAGCCTGCGCACGTCAGCCGGAACTCATCAACCCGCTGCAAACCAAGATGTTCCTGCTGGCCGGCCTGATCGACGCTGCATTCCTGATCGGTGTTGGTGTCGCAATGCTGTTCGCGTTCGCGAACCCGCTCCTGTCGAAGCTCGCAGGCTAAGGTTCCTCGGAAATATGCGCACGGCGTGAGCCGGCGCAGGGCGGAACGGAGACTTGGGGCGCTGATCGAATGCAACTCGATGAGCGCCTTACCGTTTCATTTTTCCGGAATAGCAGATAAGGAAACACCGTGAATCTCAACGCAACTCTGTTTGCGCAAATGGTCGTGTTCCTGGTCCTCGCGTGGTTCACGATGAAATTCGTGTGGCCGCCGTTGATCAACGCCCTCGACGAACGTTCGAAGAAGATCGCCGACGGCCTCGCCGCCGCGGAAAAGGGCAAGGCGGAACTCGACGCAGCGCACAAGCGCGTGGACCAGGAACTCGCGCAGGCCCGTAACGACGGCCAGCAGCGCATCGCCGACGCCGAAAAGCGTGCCCAGGCGGTCGCCGAGGAAATCAAGGCCAACGCCCAGGCTGAAGCCGCCCGCATCGTCGCCCAGGCGAAAGCGGAAGCAGAACAGCAAATCGTGAAGGCGCGCGAAACGCTGCGTGGCGAAGTTGCCGCGCTGGCCGTGAAGGGCGCCGAGCAGATCCTGAAGCGCGAAGTC
Organism: Burkholderia sp. B10; assembly: GCF_004368385.1. Classification (NCBI taxonomy): domain Bacteria; kingdom Pseudomonadati; phylum Pseudomonadota; class Betaproteobacteria; order Burkholderiales; family Burkholderiaceae; genus Burkholderia; species Burkholderia sp. B10. The sequence goes on from NZ_PQMX01000025.1 coordinate 59,104, forward strand.
GATCAAACGGCCCACGCCCAACTGCTGAATCAACTGAAAGCCGAGCTCTGATCATGGCCGAACTTGCAACCATCGCCCGCCCTTACGCAGAAGCGCTGTTCCGCGTGGCCGAGGGCGGTGACATCGCCGCCTGGTCCACGCTCGTGCAAGAGCTGGCCCAGGTTGCGCATCTGCCGGAAGTGCTGTCGGTCGCGTCGAGCCCGAAGGTGACCCGCAAGCAAGTAGCCGAGCTGCTGCTTGTTGCGGTGAAGTCGCCGCTCGCGGCTGGCGCCGAAGCGAAGAACTTCGTGCAGATGCTGGTCGACAATCATCGCATCGCGCTGCTGCCGGAAATCGCCGAGCAGTTCGAGGCGCTCAAGAACGAACGTGAAGGTGCAGCCGACGCCGAGATCGTGAGCGCGTTCCCGCTGGAAGGCGCGGAGCTCGACAGTCTCGTCTCGGGCCTCGAACGCAAGTTCAAGCGCAAGCTGAAACCGACGGTCGAAGTCGATTCGTCGCTGATCGGCGGCGTGCGCGTGACGGTCGGCGACGAAGTGCTCGACACCTCGGTTCGCGCGCGCCTCGCATCGATGCAGGCTGCGTTGACCGCCTGAGCGCCACGCCGGCACGCAACAGAATTGACTATCAGGAGCGAATAATGCAACTCAATCCCTCTGAGATCAGCGAGCTGATCAAGAGCCGGATCCAGGGCCTTGAAGCGAGCGCAGACGTTCGCAACCAGGGCACCGTGATCTCCGTGACCGACGGTATCGTGCGCATCCACGGCCTGTCCGACGTGATGCAGGGCGAAATGCTCGAGTTCCCGGGCAACACGTTCGGCCTCGCGCTGAACCTCGAGCGCGACTCGGTCGGCGCGGTGATTCTCGGCGAATACGAACACATCTCGGAAGGCGACGTCGTCAAGACGACGGGCCGCATCCTGGAAGTGCCGGTTGGTCCGGAACTCGTCGGCCGCGTGGTCGATGCGCTCGGCAACCCGATCGACGGCAAGGGCCCGGTCAACGCCAAGCTGACCGACGCGATCGAAAAGATCGCCCCGGGCGTGATCTGGCGTAAGTCGGTGTCGCAGCCGGTGCAGACGGGCATCAAGTCGATCGACGCGATGGTGCCGATCGGCCGTGGCCAGCGTGAGCTGATCATCGGCGACCGTCAGTGCGGCAAGACCGCGGTGGCGCTCGACGCGATCATCAACCAGAAGGGCAAGGACCTGATCTGTATCTACGTCGCGATTGGCCAGAAGGCTTCGTCGATCATGAACGTGGTTCGCAAGCTCGAAGAAACGGGCGCGATGGAATACACGATCGTCGTCGCCGCTTCGGCGTCGGATTCGGCCGCGATGCAGTACCTGGCACCGTACGCCGGCTGCACGATGGGCGAATACTTCCGCGACCGCGGTCAAGACGCGCTGATCATCTATGACGACTTGACCAAGCAGGCATGGGCATACCGTCAGATCTCGCTGCTGCTGCGCCGCCCGCCGGGCCGTGAAGCGTACCCGGGCGACGTGTTCTATCTGCACTCGCGTCTGCTCGAGCGTGCGGCTCGCGTGTCGGAAGAGTACGTCGAGAAGTTCACGAACGGCGAAGTGAAGGGCAAGAGCGGCTCGCTGACGGCACTGCCGGTCATCGAAACGCAAGCCGGCGACGTGACCGCGTTCGTTCCGACGAACGTGATCTCGATCACCGACGGCCAGATCTTCCTGGAAACCGACCTGTTCAACGCAGGCATCCGCCCGGCAATCAACGCCGGCGTGTCGGTGTCGCGCGTCGGTGGTGCCGCTCAGACGAAGGTCGTGAAGAAGCTGTCGGGCGGTATCCGTACCGACCTCGCGCAGTACCGTGAACTGGCCGCATTCGCGCAGTTCGCATCGGACCTCGACGAAGCGACCCGCAAGCAGCTCGAGCGCGGCCGCCGCGTGACGGAACTGCTGAAGCAGCCGCAGTACCAGCCGCTGCAGGTGTGGGAACTGGCCGTGTCGCTGTACGCCGCGAACAACGGCTACCTCGACGATCTCGACGTCAAGCAAGTGCTGTCGTTCGAGAAGGGCCTGCGCGACAACCTGAAGACCAGCCACGCTGACCTCATCAAGCGCATCGAAGACACCAAGGACCTCTCGAAGGACGACGAAGGCGCGCTGCGCGCGGCGATCGAATCCTTCAAGAAGTCGGGTGCCTATTGATCCGCGAGTGACACAACGGGGCAGCGCGGGTGCTGAGGCGCCCGCGCCGCTCCGGTCAAGGAGCAAGCTATGGCTGGAATGAAGGAAATTCGCGGCAAGATCAAGAGCGTGCAAAACACGCGCAAGATCACGAAGGCGATGGAGATGGTGGCCGCATCGAAGATGCGCCGCGCGCAGGAACGCATGCGCGCCGCTCGTCCGTACGCGGACAAGGTCCGTGCCATCGCCGCGCACATGAGCCGTGCGAACCCGGAGTACCGCCACCCGTTCATGGTGGCGAACGACGGCGCGAAGACGGCCGGCATCATCCTCGTCACGACGGACAAGGGTCTTTGCGGCGGTCTGAACACCAACGTGCTGCGTGCGACGGTGCAGAAGTTCAAGGAGCTCGAAGAGCGGGGCCAGAAGGTCGAAGCTACCGCAATCGGCAGCAAGGGCCTCGGGTTCCTGAACCGCTTCGGCGCGAAGGTGATGTCGCAGGTCGTACACCTCGGCGACACCCCGCACCTGGACAAGCTGATCGGCGCCGTGAAGACGCAGCTCGATCTGTACTCGGAAGGCAAGCTGTCGGCCGTTTATATCGCGTACACGCGCTTCGTCAACACGATGAAGCAGGAAGCCGTGATCGAACAGCTGCTGCCGCTGTCGGCGGACCACTTCGACGCCAATGACGGTACGCCGGCCACGTCGTGGGACTACATCTACGAGCCGGACGCGCAGGCAGTCGTCGACGAACTGCTCGTGCGTTACGTCGAGGCGCTGGTGTACCAGGCCGTCGCGGAAAACATGGCGTCCGAGCAATCGGCGCGCATGGTCGCGATGAAGGCCGCGTCCGACAACGCGAAGACGGTGATCAGCGAACTGCAGCTCGTGTACAACAAGAGCCGCCAGGCCGCGATTACGAAAGAACTGTCGGAGATCGTCGGCGGCGCAGCTGCTGTTTAAGCGCGCGCCCGGACGACAACTGCGCCTTTGCGCGAGTAAAGAATCAGGTATTTAAAGGAAAAGCGATGAGTACTGCTGCTTTGGTAGAAGGCAAGATCGTACAGTGCATCGGCGCCGTTATCGACGTGGAATTCCCGCGCGACAGCATGCCGAAGATCTACGACGCGCTTATTCTCGATGGCTCGGAACTGACGCTCGAAGTCCAGCAGCAGCTGGGCGACGGCGTGGTCCGCACCATCTGTCTGGGTGCATCCGACGGCCTGCGCCGCGGCCTGACCGTGAAGAACACGGCCAAGCCGATTTCGGTGCCGGTCGGCAAGCCGACCCTCGGTCGTATCATGGACGTCCTCGGCCGTCCGATCGACGAGGCCGGCCCGATCGAAAGCGAACATACGCGTTCGATCCACCAGAAGGCTCCGGCGTTCGACGAGCTGTCGCCGTCGACCGAACTGCTCGAAACGGGTATCAAGGTCATCGACCTGATCTGCCCGTTCGCGAAGGGCGGCAAGGTCGGTCTGTTCGGTGGTGCAGGCGTGGGCAAGACCGTCAACATGATGGAGCTCATCAACAACATCGCGAAGGAGCACGGCGGTTACTCCGTGTTCGCGGGCGTGGGCGAGCGTACCCGTGAAGGGAACGACTTCTACCACGAAATGAAGGACTCGAACGTTCTCGACAAGGTCGCGCTGGTGTACGGCCAGATGAACGAGCCGCCGGGCAACCGTCTGCGCGTCGCGCTGACCGGCCTGACGATGGCTGAGCACTTCCGTGACGAAGGCCTCGACGTGCTGTTCTTCGTCGACAACATCTACCGTTTCACGCTGGCCGGTACCGAAGTGTCGGCACTGCTCGGCCGTATGCCGTCGGCAGTGGGCTATCAGCCGACGCTGGCTGAAGAAATGGGCAAGCTGCAAGAGCGCATCACGTCGACCAAGAAGGGCTCGATTACGTCGGTTCAGGCCGTGTACGTCCCTGCGGACGACTTGACCGACCCGTCGCCGGCGACCACCTTCGGTCACTTGGACGCAACCGTCGTTCTGTCGCGTGACATCGCTTCGCTGGGTATCTACCCGGCGGTCGACCCGCTCGACTCGACGTCGCGCCAGATCGACCCGAACGTGATCGGCGAAGAGCACTACACGATCACGCGTCGCGTTCAGCAAACGCTGCAGCGCTACAAGGAACTGCGCGACATCATCGCGATTCTGGGCATGGACGAACTGTCGCCGGAAGACAAGCTGTCGGTCGCACGTGCGCGTAAGATCCAGCGTTTCCTGTCGCAGCCGTTCCACGTCGCGGAAGTGTTCACGGGCTCGCCGGGCAAGTACGTGCCGCTGAAGGAAACGATCCGCGGCTTCAAGATGATCGTCGACGGCGAGTGCGACCACCTGCCGGAACAGGCGTTCTACATGGTCGGCACGATCGACGAAGCCTTCGAAAAGGCCAAGAAGATCCAGTAAGGGCTTGAGTGAGTAGCACGCTGGCGCGCGCCGGCCGGCTGCACGAACCGTCGATGGCTCGTGCGCCGGCCGGCCGCGCCGACCGCAATACGCTCAACCCGCCGTGCATGGGACGAGCGCACGCGCCTTGCGGCGTTTGCGCTCGTTGACAGGAGTCGATATGGCAACCATCAAAGTAGACGTCGTCAGCGCGGAAGAGCAGATCTTCTCGGGCGAGGCGAAATTCGTCGCGCTGCCGGGCGAAACGGGTGAGCTGGGTATTCTGCCGGGTCACACGCCGCTGATCACGCGGATCCGTCCGGGTGCGGTGCGCATCGAAGTCGAGGGCAGCAACGACGAATTCGTGTTCGTCGCGGGCGGCATCCTCGAAGTGCAGCCGGGCGCCGTGACGGTGCTCGCCGATACCGCGATCCGCGGCAAGGACCTCGACGCGGCGAAAGCCGAGGACGCGCGCAAGCGTGCCGAGGAAACGCTGCAGAACGCGAAGTCGGACCTCGACCTCGCAAAGGCGCAATCGGAGCTCGCGACCGCGATGGCGCAGCTCGAAGCGATCCAGCGTCTGGCGAAGATCCGCAGCCGGCACTGAGCCGCGCGCGCGTATCCCGCGAAAGAAAGCAGCCTTCGGGCTGCTTTTTTTTCGTCCGGCGGTTTCGTCGCGGTTGTGCCGGCCGCGTCGTATCGTCCGATCGTGCTATTTCATCCGCGCGCAGCGATTCGATGTCAGAGTGTCGTCAGCGGAGCGCGGCATCATCCGCTCGTAGGCCGCCCGTCGCGAGTGCGGCGGAGCGGTGCGCCTAACGCGCGCGCCGGGCCGATCAGACAAAAAAACGGACGGAGACATCGATGGCAGCAGACCTTGGCATGCGGGCGCTGATCGCGCCCGAAAACGGACTCTCGTACGTGCGCGGCGCAACCGACGTGCCGCTATCCGAAGCGACGATCGGCCGCTTCCTGCTCGACACGGCCGGCCGCTTTCCGGACCGCCCGGCGGTCGTGTTCCGCGAGCAGCAGGTGCGCTGGAGCTGGCGCGAATTCGCGCACGAGGTCGACGTGCTGGCGGCCGGCCTCGTCGAGCTCGGGATCGTGAAGGGCGATCGCGTCGGCATCTGGTCGCCGAACCGCAGCGAATGGCTGCTGACGCAGTTCGCGACCGCGCGCATCGGCGCGGTGCTCGTCAACATCAACCCGGCCTACCGGCTCGCGGAACTCGAATACGCGCTCAACAAGGTGGGCTGCAAGGCCGTGATCGCGGCCGAGCGCTTCAAGAGCTCCGCCTATGTCGAGATGCTGCAGACGATCGCACCCGAACTCGCGAGCGCGACGCCCGGCGATCTGCACGCGGCGCGCGTGCCGAGCCTGCGCACGGTCGTGTCGATGGGAGACGTCGCGCCTGCCGGCATGTTCCGCTTCGCGGACGTGATGGCGCGCGGCCGCGACACGCTCGATGCCGCGCGGCTCGATGCGATCGGCGCGACGCTCGCGGCCGGCGAGGCGATCAACATCCAGTTCACGAGCGGCACCACGGGAAGCCCCAAGGGTGCGACGCTCACGCACCGCAACGTCGTCAACAACGCGCGCTCGATCGCGATGGCGATGCGCTTCACCGAACAGGACGCGCTCTGCATTCCCGTGCCGCTGTATCACTGCTTCGGGATGGTGCTGGCGGTGCTCGCGTGCGTGTCGACGGGCGCGGCGATGGTGTTCCCCGGCGAGGCGTTCGATCCGGTCGCGACGCTCGCGGCCGTGGCCGACGAGCGATGCACCGCGCTGCACGGCGTGCCGACGATGTTCATCGCCGAACTCGATCATCCCGAGTTCAAGACGTTCGACCTGTCGACGCTGCGCACCGGGATCATGGCCGGTTCGCCTTGCCCGATCGAGACGATGAAGCGCGTCGTGTCGCAGATGCATCTGTCGGAGATCACGATCGCGTACGGGATGACCGAAACGAGCCCCGTGTCGTTCCAGAGCTCGACCGACGATCCGCTCGAGAAGCGCACGACGACGGTCGGGCGAATCCAGCCGCATCTCGAGGTGAAGATCGTCGATCCGGGCGGCGACATCGTGCCGGTCGGCGCGACCGGCGAGCTGTGCACGAAGGGCTATTCGGTGATGCTCGGCTACTGGGACGACGACGCGAAGACGCGCGAGGTGCTGATCGACGGCTGGATGCACACGGGCGATCTCGCGACGCTCGACGGGCAGGGCTACTGCAACATCGTCGGCCGGCTGAAGGACATGGTGATTCGCGGCGGCGAGAACGTGTATCCGCGCGAGATCGAAGAATTCCTGTTCAGGCATCCGAAGATTCAGAGCGCGCAGGTGTTCGGCCTGCCCGATGCGAAATACGGCGAGGAGCTGTGCGCGTGGATCGTGCTGCGCGCCGGCGAGCAGATGACCGACGACGACGTGCGCGCGTTCTGCCAAGGCCAGATCGCGCACTACAAGATTCCGCGCTACATCCGCTTCGTCGACGAACTGCCGATGACGGTGACCGGCAAGGTGCAGAAATTCGTGATGCGCGAACGGATGATCGAAGAGTTGAAGCTCGACGTGCAGAAGACCGCGTGAAGCGGTACGGCGCCGGAGGAAACGCGGCGGCCGGCAGGCCGTTGCGTTTTCGATGGACGAAAAAAAGCGGGCTTATTAGCCCGCTAAAAACCACACGCTACGGGGTTAGCGCGAGGAGACCAAAGTTGAAACCGGATCCGGCGGGGGGCCGGAAACGACTCCAACAGGGATGCCCCTGGGAAGGGCTTCGGTACGTGACCGACTGGGCTCGCAGCGCTTCGCGTCCGCTCACACTTGGCACACGAGACCGCATCCGTGTTGAAACCGTTGAGGCCATTGTGGGCGAATTGACGGCCCATCGCGGTAACAAAGTGTTTCAGGTTGTAACGCCCGTCGGACAAGGCTTTCCGGGATTTTTTGCTGTTTTCGGCGTCCTGAAAAAGGTCATATTTACTTATCTTTTCCGCCGAGTTTTCATCGCGTGCGCGTAATGCGGTTTTCGCGCGGTTCAGTGTCGTCGAATTGCGGATTTGCTCGGCGAAACGCGCATTGCGCGGCAGATGCCGCGCTCGCCGATTCAATCGTCAGAAAGATTTTGAAACGGGTTCGGCGTGCGCGACGGGCGGCCGGATACATGTTCGACGCCCGCCGCCGCCGGCCATCACATCATTTCAGCCACTTGTCGGAGATCGTCTGGTACGCGCCGGTCGCCAGCGCGAGATGCAGCCACTGGTCGACGTACTGCTGAAACACGACGTCGCCGCGCGGCACCATGTAGGCTTTTTCGCCGAACTGGAACGGCTTGTCCGGATGCACCGAGCACAGGCCCGGATTCAGCTTTTGCTGCAGCAGCGTCTCGGACGCATCGGTCACCATCACGTCGGCCTTGCCGGCGAGGATCTGCTTGAAGATCGTCACGTTGTCCGGATAAACGCTCAGGTTCGCGTGCGTGAAGAACTGCTTCGCGAAGCGCTCGTTGGTGCCGCCCGGGTTCACGATCACGCGGGTCTCGGGCCGGTCGATCTGCGCGATGGTCTGGTATTTGTCGGCGTCGGCGCAGCGCACGATCGGCGTCTTGCCGTCGACCACGTACGGTTGCGTGAAGAACACGCGCTTCTGACGCTCGAGCGTCGTCGACACGCCGCCCACGGCGATATCGCATTTCGCGACGAAGTCGTTGGTGAGGCTCGACCAGCTCGTCTTCACGAACTCGGCCTTCACGCCGAGCGAAGTCGCGAGCGATTCGGCCATGTCGATGTCGATGCCCTCGAAGCGCCCGTCGCCCCGATAGTACGAATACGGTTTGTAGTCGCCGGTCGTGCAGACGCGCAGCGTGCCGCGTGCGAGCACGTCGTCGAGCCGCGAGCTTGCGGCGGCCGGCGCCGCGGTGGCCTGCGCATGCGCGGCGCCGGAGCAGAACAGCGTCGCGGCGCCGAGCGCGGCGAGTGTGGCGAATCGTTTCATCGGTCTCCTCCGTTGTTCGGTGATATCAGCGTTCGATCATAACGGAGCCGTCGCGCGCGTCATATGGCCGCCATCGCATCGGCATGACGGCCGCGCGGCCGCGCTCCGGTAAAATGCCGGTTTGCTCTCGCATCGTCGCTCCTACCGTGGCCCATACCCTGCTCAACGACACCTTCCTGCGTGCGCTTCTGCGCGAGCCGACCGACTACACGCCGATCTGGCTGATGCGCCAGGCCGGCCGCTATCTGCCCGAATACAACGCGACGCGCGCCCGCGCCGGCAGTTTCCTCGGCCTCGCGAAGAATCCCGACTACGCGACCGAAGTGACGTTGCAGCCGCTCGATCGTTTCCCGCTCGATGCGGCGATCCTGTTCTCCGACATCCTGACGATTCCCGATGCCATGGGGCTCGGCCTCGACTTCCAGGCCGGCGAAGGGCCGAAGTTCGCGCATCCGGTGCGCACCGAGGCCGACGTCGCGAAGCTCGCGGTGCCGGACATCGACGAAACGCTCGGCTACGTCACGGGCGCGGTGCGCGAGATCCGTCGCGCGCTGACCGACGGTCAGGGCCGGCAGCGCGTGCCGCTGATCGGCTTCTCGGGCAGCCCGTGGACGCTCGCGTGCTACATGGTCGAAGGCGGCGGATCGGACGATTTCCGCACGGTGAAGTCGATGGCGTATTCGCGCCCCGACCTGATGCACCGGATCCTCGACGTGAACGCGCAGGCCGTGGCCGCGTACCTGAACGCGCAGATCGAAGCCGGCGCGCAGGCCGTGATGATCTTCGACACCTGGGGCGGCGCGCTGGCCGACGGCGCATACCAGCGCTTCTCGCTGGACTACATCCGCCGCGTGGTCGCGCAGCTCAAGCGCGAACACGACGGCGAACGCGTGCCGGTGATCACGTTCACGAAGGGCGGCGGGCTGTGGCTCGAGGAAATCGCGGCGACCGGCGTCGACGCGGTCGGGCTCGACTGGACGGTGAATCTCGGCGCCGCGCGCGAGCGCGTGGCGGGGCGCGTGGCGTTGCAGGGCAACCTCGACCCGACGATCCTGTTCGCGCCGCCTGCTGCAGTGCGGGAACAGGCGCGCGCGGTACTCGACAGTTACGGCAATCACCCGGGCCACGTGTTCAACCTCGGCCACGGCATTTCGCAGTTCACGTCGCCCGACCACGTCGCCGAACTCGTTGACGAGGTGCACGGCTACAGCCGCAAGCTGCGTAGCGGAGCCGCGGGCTGAACGCAAGCGCCGGCATGCTGCGCCGCGGAATTGCAGCGTTTCGCGGCCGGCGCTAAACAGGGCGCAACCCCGCCCCGGATGCCGATTCATCGCTTGTCAAGACTTGACTTATACACATTTTCCACGTTGCAGCGCGGTAGAGGCCTGTATCGGTCGAATTGTCTCGCTATGGTTGGGGAATTTGAATAGCAGCCTTATGGAATAAGGCTCCGCGGGGCGCGGCGCAGCGCGGCCGAAATCGGCGGAAAGCGCCGCCGCACGCCCTTCTCGGCTATTCCGCGCCGAGTTCTCAACAAAGTTATCCACAGGCTGGTCAGGGTATACGGCGATTCCTAATGCGAATCCAAAACTTAGCGCCGAATGTGAAGTTTTACTTTAAGTCCGCCACCGCCCCCGGCGTGCTGCACCGCGTCGGCGCTGCGTCCATCGCCGCGGGAGTGCGGTGATGGACGGCGCCTATCTGCGGGTCGCGCTCGACCATCCGCTGGCCACGCTGTTCGACTATCGTTGCGACGTGCAGCCGGTGCCGGGGCCGGGCACGCTGGTCCAGGTGCCGTTCGGCAAGCGGCAGGCCGTCGGCCTCGTGTGCGAAGTGACGACTCACACGGATGTGCCGCCCTCCCGCTTGCGCGCGATCGATGCGGTCTGTACCGAGCTTCCGCCGCTCGGATCGGACTGGCTGGCTTTGGTCGCATTCGCGGCCGACTACTATCAGCGAGGGCGCGGCGAAGTCGCGCTGCCCGCGTTGCCGCAGGCGCTGCGCGACGCGCAGCGCTGGGGCCGGCTGCTGGCGCCGGAGCTGCGCTATCGGCTGACCGACGCCGGCCGCGCGGCGCTTCCCGATGCGCTGCCCGCACGAGGCGCCGCGCTGCGGCGGCTCGCCCAGGCACTCGCGGACGCCGCTTCGCTGACGCTGCCCGATGCGCGCGCGATGCACCCGAAGGCCGCCGCGACGCTCGACGACTGGGCGGCGCGGGGCTGGGTGGCCGTCGACGAAATCGGCTGGGGCGATGCGCCTGTGCCCAAAGCTGTGGATAACTTGTCGACAAGCAGTGGAAGATCTGTGCCGCCGGCGCTGACCGACCAGCAGGCCGAGGCGCTCGACGCGATTCGCGCGGCACAGGGCTTCGCGCCGTTCCTGCTGCACGGCGTGACCGGCAGCGGCAAGACCGAGGTCTATCTGCACGCGCTGGCCGCGTTGCTCGACGCGCGGCCGGACGCGCAGGCGCTCGTGCTGGTGCCCGAAATCAACTTGACGCCGCAGTTCGAGGCCGCGTTTCGCGCGCGCTTCGCGGGCACGCTCGCCGACGACGCGATCGTCACGCTGCACAGCGGGCTCGCCGAAGGCGAACGCGCGCGCAACTGGCTCGCCGCACATACCGGGCGCGCGCGCATCGTGCTCGGCACGCGGCTGGCGGTGCTCGCGTCGTTGCCGACGCTCGCCTTGATCGTCGTCGACGAAGAACACGAGCCCGCGTACAAGCAGCAGGAAGGCCTGCGCTATTCGGCGCGCGATCTGGCCGTATGGCGTGCGAAGCATCTCGGCATTCCGGTCGTGCTCGGCTCGGCGACGCCGTCGCTCGAGAGCTGGTGGCAGGCCGAGCAGGGCCGCTACACGCGGCTCACGCTGTCGCGCCGCGCGGTGGCCGACGCGACGCTGCCGACCGTGCGCCTGATCGATCTCGAAGAGGAGCGGCGGCGCGGGCGCGCGTCGATGGGCGGGCTCTCCGGGCCGCTGGTCGCGGCGCTGAAGGCGCGCCTCGAACGCGGTGAACAGAGCCTCGTGTTCCTGAACCGGCGCGGCTACGCGCCGCAACTCGCGTGCGACGCATGCGGCTGGGTCGCCGGCTGCCCGCGCTGCAGCGCCTACGTCGTGCTGCACAAGCCCGAGCATGCGCTGCGCTGCCATCACTGCGGCTGGGAAGCGCGCATTCCGCGCTCGTGTCCGGAATGCGGAAACGTCGACATCGCACCGCTCGGCCGCGGCACCCAGCGCATCGAGGAGGCGCTCGCCGAGGCCGTGCCGGGCGCGCGCGTGCTGCGCATCGACGCGGACAGCACGCGCCGCAAGGGCAGCGCGCAGGCGCTGTTCTCCAACGTGCATGCGGGCGAGGTGGACATCCTGGTCGGCACGCAGATGATCGCGAAGGGGCACGACTTCCAGCGCGTCTCGCTCGTCGGCGTGCTGAATGCCGACACCGCGCTGTTCTCGCACGATTTCCGCGCGAGCGAGCGGCTGTTCGCGCAACTGATGCAGGTGAGCGGCCGCGCGGGCCGCGCCGGGCTGCCCGGCGAGGTGCTCGTGCAGACGCGCTATCCGCGTCACGCGCTGTATCACGCGCTCGGCCGGCACGATTACGTCGGCTTCGCCAATTCGACGCTCGGCGAGCGGCGCGACGCGCACCTGCCGCCGTTCGTCTACCAGGCGCTGTTGCGCGCCGAAGGGCGCACGCTCGACGCGGCGCTCGGGTTCCTGCTGCAGGCGGCCGCCGCGCTGCCGGGGCTGCCGGGCGCCGAGCGCGTGACCGTCTACGACGCCGTGCCGATGACGATCGTGAAGGTCGCGAACGTCCACCGCGCCCAGCTGCTGCTCGAGAGCGCGTCGCGCTCGGCGCTGCAGCATGCGCTGCGCGCATGGCAGCCGCAGCTGCGCGCGTTGAAGGGCGTGCTGCGGTGGAGCATCGAGGTCGATCCGCTCGACATCTGAGCGCGGCGCGGGCTGCCGCTTCACGCCGCCACGCTATGGCCCTTTCCCGCCTGCCGGCCCGCCGCGTGCGCGGCGCCGCGCGCGTCGACACCGTCAGTGCAACCCGCTTCGGCCACGCGCCGCGCGCCCCAAAAGCCGCCGCCGCCGGCCAAACGGCACGGATCAGGGAAAACACCGATCCGCCGACCACGGGCAACTCCTAGGTTGCAACCGCCTAAGTGGCTGATTATATTGACTATCCAATGGGTGCAACCGGCCGTGTAATTCGGTTGCACCTTTTTATTGCGTGCCGTAGGATTTCGCGCATCCTCTCACACCACATGGCCGGACCCGCGCCGGCGCACGAACCCACCATGGCAAGCACGACTCTCGGCGTCAAAGTCGACGACCTTCTCCGCTCGCGCCTGAAAGACGCGGCGACGCGTCTCGAGCGCACTCCCCACTGGCTGATCAAGCAGGCGATCTTCGCGTATCTCGAGCGCATCGAGCACGGTCAGTTGCCGCCCGAGCTGTCGGGCAGCAGCGGCGTGACCGAGCTCGCCGACGGCCACGCGGCGGAAGACGACGACAACTCGCCGCATCCGTTCCTCGAGTTCGCGCAGAACGTGCAGCCGCAATCGGTGCTGCGCGCGGCGATCACCGCCGCGTATCGCCGCCCCGAGCCGGAATGCGTGCCGTTCCTGCTGGGCCAGGCGCGCCTGCCGGCGAACCTGCAGGCGGACGTGCAGACGCTCGCGACGCACCTCGTCGAGACGCTGCGCGAGAAGAGCTCGGGCGGCGGCGTCGAAGGGCTGATCCACGAGTTTTCGCTGTCGAGCCAGGAAGGCGTCGCGCTGATGTGCCTCGCCGAAGCGCTGCTGCGCATCCCCGACCGCGCGACGCGCGATGCGCTGATCCGCGACAAGATCAGCAAGGGCGACTGGCGCTCGCACGTCGGCCACGCGCCGTCGCTGTTCGTGAACGCGGCGACCTGGGGCCTGATGATCACCGGCAAGCTGGTGACGACCAACAGCGAAGCGGGGCTGTCGTCGGCGCTCACGCGCCTGATCGGGCGCGGCGGCGAGCCGCTGATCCGCAAGGGCGTCGACATGGCGATGCGCCTGATGGGCGAGCAGTTCGTCACCGGCGAGACGATTTCGGAAGCGCTGGCGAACAGCCGCAAGTACGAAGCGCGCGGCTTCCGCTACTCGTACGACATGCTCGGCGAAGCGGCGACCACCGAAGAGGACGCGCTGCGCTACTACGCGTCGTACGAGCAGGCGATCCACGCGATCGGCAAGGCCGCGGGCGGCCGCGGCATCTACGAGGGCCCGGGCATCTCGATCAAGTTGTCGGCGCTGCACGCGCGCTACTCGCGCTCGCAGCAGGACCGCACGATGAGCGAGCTGCTGCCGCGCGTGCGTGCGCTCGCGCTGCTCGCGCGCCGCTACGACATCGGCCTGAACATCGACGCGGAAGAAGCCGACCGGCTCGAGCTGTCGCTCGACCTGCTCGAGGCGCTGTGTTTCGATCCGGATCTCGCCGGCTGGAACGGCATCGGTTTCGTCGTGCAGGGCTATCAGAAGCGTTGCCCGTTCGTGATCGACTACCTGATCGATCTCGCGCGCCGCAGCCGTCACCGCCTGATGATCCGCCTCGTGAAGGGCGCGTACTGGGACAGCGAAATCAAGCGCGCGCAGGTCGACGGCCTCGAAGGCTATCCGGTCTATACGCGCAAGATCTACACCGACGTGTCGTACCTCGCGTGCGCGAAGAAGCTGCTCGCGGCGCCCGACGCCGTGTACCCGCAGTTCGCGACGCACAACGCGTACACGCTCGCCGCGATCTATCACCTGGCCGGCCAGAACTACTACCCGGGCCAGTACGAATTCCAGTGCCTGCACGGGATGGGCGAGCCGCTGTACGAGGAAGTCACCGGCCGCGACAAGCTGAACCGCCCGTGCCGCGTCTACGCGCCGGTCGGCACGCACGAAACGCTGCTCGCGTACCTCGTGCGCCGCCTGCTGGAGAACGGCGCGAACACGTCGTTCGTGAACCGCATCGCCGACAAGACGGTATCGGTGAAGGAGCTGGTCGCCGACCCGGTCGACGAGGCGTCGAAGGTCGTGCCGCTCGGCGCGCCGCACGCGAAGATCCCGCTGCCGCGCAACCTGTACGGCGACGAGCGCGCCAACTCGATGGGCCTCGACCTGTCGAACGAGCACCGTCTCGCGTCGCTGTCGTCGGCGCTGCTCGCGAGCGCGCATCATCCGTGGCGCGCGGCGCCGATGCTGGCCGACGACGCGCTCGCCGACGCCCCGGCGCGCGACGTGCGCAACCCGGCCGACCAGCGCGACGTGGTCGGCGCGGTCAGCGAAGCGACGTCCGAGCACGTGAGCGCGGCGCTCGCCCACGCGGTCGCGGCCGCGCCGATCTGGCAGGCGACGCCGGTCGATGCGCGCGCCGACTGCCTGGTGCGCGCAGCCGATCTGCTCGAAGCGCAGATGCACACGCTGATGGGCCTGATCGTGCGCGAAGCCGGCAAGTCGCTGCCGAACGCGATCGCCGAAATCCGCGAAGCCGTCGACTTCCTGCGCTACTACGCGGCGCAGATCCGCGGCGAGTTCTCGAACGACACGCACCGTCCGCTCGGCCCGGTGGTCTGCATCAGCCCGTGGAACTTCCCGCTCGCGATCTTCATGGGGCAGGTGGCCGCCGCGCTCGCGGCCGGCAACACGGTGCTCGCCAAGCCGGCCGAACAGACGCCGCTGATCGCCGCGCAGGCCGTGCGCCTGCTGCGCGAGGCCGGCGTGCCGGCCGGCGCGGTGCAGCTGCTGCCGGGCACCGGCGAAACCGTCGGCGCGGCGCTGGTCGCCGATCCGCGCACGCGCGCGGTGATGTTCACCGGCTCGACCGAAGTCGCGCGCCTGATCAACAAGACGCTGTCCGCGCGGCTCGACCCGGACGGCAAGCCGATTCCGCTGATCGCCGAAACGGGCGGCCAGAACGCGATGATCGTCGACTCGTCGGCGCTCGCGGAGCAGGTCGTCGCGGACGTGATGCAATCGTCGTTCGACTCGGCCGGTCAACGCTGCTCGGCGCTGCGCGTTCTGTGTCTGCAGGACGATGTCGCCGACCGTACGCTGACGATGCTCAAGGGCGCGATGCACGAGCTGGCGCTCGGCAACCCGGACCGTCTGTCGACCGACGTCGGCCCGGTGATCGACGCCGAAGCGAAGCAGACGATCGACACGCACGTCGCCGCGATGAAGGACAAGGGCCACGCGGTCACGCAGCTGCCGATGCCCGACGCCTGCGCGCACGGCACCTTCGTGCCGCCGACGCTGATCGAGATCGGCAGCATCGACGAGTTGAAGCGCGAGGTGTTCGGCCCCGTGCTGCACGTGGTGCGTTACCGCCGCAGCCAGCTCGACAAGCTGCTCGAGCAGATCCGCGCGACCGGTTACGGGCTGACGCTCGGCATCCACACGCGGATCGACGAGACGATCGCGCACGTGATCGCCAATGCGCACGTCGGCAACATCTACGTGAACCGCAACGTGATCGGCGCGGTGGTCGGCGTGCAGCCGTTCGGCGGCGAAGGGCTGTCGGGCACGGGCCCGAAGGCCGGCGGCGCGCTGTACCTGCAGCGTCTGCTCGCGACGCGTCCGTCGGGCTTGCCGAAGGCGCTCGCGCAGACGCTGATCGCCGACGGCGTGGCCGAAGGCGAGCAGCGCGGCAATCCGGCGGCGGCGCTCACCGCGCTGCGCGACTGGCTGATCGAGCAGCGCGAGCCGGCGCTGGCGGCGCGCTGCGACGGCTATCTGTCCCAGGTGCCGGCCGGTGCGACGGCCGTGCTGACCGGGCCGACGGGCGAGCGAAACACGTATACACTCGGCCCGCGCGGCACGGTGCTGTGTGTCGCGGCCACGCCGAGCGGCGCGCGCGCGCAGTTCGCGGCGGTGCTGGCGACGGGCAACCGGGCGCTGTTCGCCGGCTCGGCGGGCGAGGCGCTGGTCGCCGCGCTGCCGGCCGCGCTGAAGGGCCATGCGGCCGTGCGCAAGCAGGCCGACGCGCCGTTCGACGCCGTGCTGTTCGAAGGCGACAGCGACGAGCTGCAGACGCTCGTGAAGGACGTCGCGCAGCGCCCGGGGCCGATCGTGTCGGTGCAGGGCGTGTCGGCGGGCGCGTTCGAGAACGGCGACGCGGAAGACTACGCGCTCGAGCGGCTGCTGACCGAGCGCTCGGTCAGCGTGAACACGGCCGCGGCGGGTGGCAATGCGAATTTGATGACGATCGGCTGACGATCCTTGCCGTTCGGATCAAACAAAGGGAGTGGCAAGGCGATCCCGAAGCCGCTCCATTTACCCTGGTACCAAGGAGATGCTATGCAACACACGATGAAAAAGCTGGCAGGCGCGACGTTCGTCGCTGTCATGTCGCTTGCGGGGACGGCCCATGCGGACGACGTGAAGATCGGTTACGCAGGGCCGATGACGGGCGCCCAGGCTCACTACGGCAAGGATATGCAGAACGGGATCGTGCTCGCGCTGGAAGACTTCAACGCGACGAACCCGAAGATCGGCGGCAAGCCGGTGAAGTTCGTGCTCGAGACGCAGGACGATCAGGCTGACCCGCGCACCGGCACGACGGTCGCGCAGAAGCTGGTCGACGACGGCATCAAGGGCATGCTCGGCCACTTCAACTCGGGCACGACGATTCCGGCATCGCGCATCTACGCGAACGCCGGCATTCCGGAAATCGCGATGGCGACGGCGCCGGAATACACGCAGCAGGGTTACAAGACGACCTTCCGCATGATGACGTCCGACACGCAGCAGGGCTCGGTGGCGGGCACCTTCGCGGCGAAGGATCTCGGCTTGAAGAAGATCGCGATCGTCGACGACCGCACGGCTTACGGCCAGGGTCTTGCCGACCAGTTCGAGAAGGCTGCGAAGGCGGCCGGCGCGACGATCGTCGATCGTGAATTCACGAACGACAAGGCCGTCGACTTCAAGGCGATCCTGACCAAGCTGAAGGCGGCGAAGCCGGATCTCGTCTACTACGGCGGCGCGGACTCGCAGGCAGCGCCGATGGTCAAGCAGATGAAGACGCTCGGCTTCACCGCACCGCTGATGAGCGGCGAAATGGTGAAGACGCCGACGTTCCTGAAGATCGCGGGCAACGCGGCCGACGGCACGATCGCATCGCTGGCCGGCCTGCCGCTCGACGAAATGCCCGGCGGCAAGTCGTACGCGGAGAAGTACAAGAAGCGTTTCGGCGAAGACGTCCAGACCTACTCGCCGTATGCCTACGACGGCGCGATGGCGATGCTGAACGCGATGAAGAAGGCCGATTCGACCGATCCGGCGAAGTATCTGCCGGTCCTCGCGAAGACCGACATGGCCGGCGTGACGTCGACGCACGTCGCGTACGACGCGAAGGGCGACCTGAAGAACGGCGGCATCACGATGTACAAGGTCGAGAAGGGCGAGTGGAAGCCGCTGAAGAGCATCGGCGGCAAGTAAGCCCGATGCTGATCGCGGGCGGCGCCGAACGGCGTCGCGTCGCGCATCCTGCGGGAAAGCCGTCGGGCCTTCGGGCCCGGCGGCTTTTTTGTTGGCGGGTTGGCGGGTACTGCGGCGACGTCAGGCGCGGTACGCACGCTCCAGCAACGCCGCGACATCCATCGCACGCGGATCGAAGCCGCCCGCGACGCGTCCCCAGTCCGGCGCCGCGAGCCGCGTCGCGATGAACGCATCGGCGACCGCGGCTGGCGCATCGCGTGTGAGCAGGCAGGCCTGCGCCACCAGCGCGAGCCGCTGCGCGAACAGGCGCGCCGAGGCTTCGAGCGCGTCGGCCGGCGTCGCCAGCATCGCGTGCAGCACGTCGAGCGCCGCGCGGATGCGCGGCTCGCCCGCGCCCAGCTCCGTCAGCTCGGCGAGCAGCGCGGCCGCCGCGTCGGGTTCGCGCGACACGGCGCGCAACACGTCGAGGCACATCACGTTGCCCGAGCCTTCCCAGATCGAATTCACCGGCGCTTCGCGGAACAGCCGCGCAATCGGCCCGTCGTCGACGTAGCCGTTGCCGCCGAACACTTCCATCACCTCGCCGGTCAGCTCGACCGCGCGCTTGCAGACCCAGAACTTCGCGGCCGGCGTGACGATCCGCTTCCATGCGCGCTCGCGCGGCGAGTCGTCGAGCTCGAATGCGTCGGCGATGCGCATCGCCAGCACCAGCGCCGCCTCGCTCTCGAGCGCGAGATCGGCGAGCACCGTGCGCATCAGCGGCTGCTCGGCGAGCGCGCGCCCGAACGCGTGGCGCTGGCGCGTGTACGCGATCGCCTGCACGACGCCCTGGCGCAGCATCGCCGCGCTGCCGAGCACGCAGTTCAGCCGCGTGTAGGTCGCCATCTCGATGATGGTCGGAATGCCGCGCCCCTCGTCGCCGAGCATGATGCCCCACGCGTCGTTCAGCTCGATCTCGCTGCTCGAGTTGCTGCGGTTGCCGACCTTGTTCTTCAGCCGCTGGATCTCGACCGCGTTCTTCGTGCCGTCGGGCCGCCAGCGCGGCACGTAGAAGCACGACGGGCCGCCCGCTTCGGTGCGCGCGACGACGAGATGCGCGTCGCACATCGGCGCGGAGAAGAACCACTTGTGCCCGCGCAGCCGGTATTCGCCGCCGCGCCCACCGGCGCCGCTGGCGGTCGCGAGTGTCGTGTTGGCGCGCACGTCGGAGCCGCCCTGTTTCTCCGTCATGCCCATCCCGAACCAGATCGAGCGCTTGCCGGCGAGCGGCACGTCGCGCGGATCGTAGTCGTCGCTGTACAGCTTGTCGCGCAGCAGCGCCCACAGCGCGGGCTCCTTCTGCAGCAGCGGAATCGCGGCCTGCGTCATCGTCGCCGGGCACAGCGTGCCGGCCTCGATCTGGCCGTGCAGGTAGAAGCCGGCCGCGGTCGCCGCCCAGCGGCCGCGGCGTGTGTCGCGGAACGCGAGCGACACCAGGCCCTCGTTGCGGTACATGCCGAGCAGCGTGTGCCACGCCGGGTGGAACTCGACACGGTCGATGCGGCGCCCGCGCCGGTCGAACGCGTTCAGCTCTGGCGTGTGGCGGTTCGCTTCGTCGGCGAGGCGCGCCGTGTCGGCGCTGCCGAGCCGCGCGCCGTATGCGTCGAGCTGCGGCGCGGCCCAGCCGGCGCCCGCGCGGGCGAGCGCGTCGCGCAGCGCGGCGTCGGTGGCGAACAGGTTATAGTCGACCAGTTCGTCGAACTGGTTCGTGACGGCATGGGTCGCTTCGGTCATCGGGCTGTCTCCGGTGTCGTGCTTCGCGGCCGCTCGTGTGCCGGTTTCCCGTCAACCGCGTGTTCCGCTGAATTTCAGAGTAGCAAATATGCCGCCGCGACATGTTCAGGTTCCGGCGCCGCCCGGTCAGCCGGGCGCGCAACCCGCGCCCGCGTTGCGCCGCCGGCCGCGCCAGTCGCGCGCTCAGGCCACGTCCGATGCGTTGCAGCAGGCGTTCGTTCAGCTTTTGCTCGAACGCGGGCACGCGAACGTGACGATCCGCGAGATCGCGGCGGTCGCCGGCGTGAGCGTCGGCACCTTCTACGAATACTTCGGCGACAAGCAGAGCCTCGCCGCGCTGTGCATCCACCGGCGCGTGCTGGCGCTCGCCGAGCGGCTGCGTGCGGCCGCGCACGGGCTGCGCGGCATGCCGCGCGCCGAGGTCGCGGCCGCGCTCGTCGATCTGCAGGTGGAAGTGATCGCCGCAGATGCGGCGCTGTGGGGCGCGCTGTTCGTGCTGGAGCGTCAGGTGTCGCCGCTTGCCGCGTACCGCCGTCATTACGCGGCCTATGTCGCGTTGTGGCGCGACGCGCTCGCGCAGGCCGGCGACCCGCCGCCGGCCGCGCGGCTTGAGGCGTGCGCGCGGATGGCGCACGCGCTCTGCTACGGCGGCGTGTCCCAGGCGCTGCTGACGCTCGGGCCGGCGCTCGACTTCGCCGCGCTGCGCCGCGAGCTGCACGCCGCGCTGGGCGGCTATCTGGCGGCGCTGCACGACTGACACGCGCCGCGGCCGCGCGGCTTCTCCGCACGACGATGCCTGATACGCATGCGTGAACGGCATCTGCCCGCGCGATGCCGGGCCACGCGTATCGAATGCCATGAGCAAAATGCATGGCCGTCATGACGAACTTTCGATTGTGCGTCGATATTGGCTCGGGCTAAATCGCCCGACACCGGCATCGCCGCGCACCGCGCCGGCATGCCCGGCGGACATCAGGAGGAGTCATGCGAAGCGCCATCACGCACCGTTCGAAACTGCCGGACGTCGGCACGACGATCTTCACGGTGATCGGCCAGCTTGCCGCGCAGCACGATGCGCTGAACCTTTCGCAAGGCGCGCCGAATTTCGCGCCAGATCCCGCGTTGATCGACGGCGTCGCGCGCGCGATGCGCGACGGGCACAACCAGTACGCGCCGATGGCCGGCGTCGTGTCGCTGCGCGAGCGGCTCGCGGAAAAGACCGAGGCGCTGTACGGCGCGCGTTACGATCCGGGCACCGAGATCACCGTGATCGCGAGCGCGAGCGAGGGCTTGTACGCGGCGATCAGCGCGCTCGTGCATCCGGGCGACGAGGTCATCTATTTCGAGCCGGCGTTCGACAGCTATGCGCCGATCGTGCGGATGCAGCACGCGACGCCGGTGGCGATCAAGCTGTCGCCCGAGCATTTCCGCGTCGACTGGGACGAAGTGGCCGCGGCGATCACGCCGCGCACGCGGATGATCGTCGTCAACACGCCGCACAACCCGACCGCGACGGTGTTCCGCGCCGACGATCTCGAACGCCTCGCGCAGCTCACGCGCAATACCGACATCGTGGTGCTGTCCGACGAGGTCTACGAGCACGTCGTGTTCGACGGCGCTCAGCACCAGAGCGTCGCGCGGCATCGCGAGCTGGCCGAGCGCAGCGTGATCGTCTCGTCGTTCGGCAAGTCGTTCCACGTGACGGGCTGGCGCGTCGGTTATTGCGTCGCGCCGGCCGCGCTGATGGACGAGATCCGCAAGGTCCACCAGTTCATGACGTTCTCGGCCGACACGCCGATGCAGGTCGCGTTCGCGCAGATGCTCGCGCGGCCGGCAAGCTATCTGGGCCTGTCGGCGTTCTATCAGGCCAAGCGCGACCTGCTCGCGCGCGAGCTGGCCGGCTCGCGCCTGCAGCTGCTGCCGAGCGAGGGCTCGTTCTTCATGCTCGCGCGCTTCCGGCACCTGTCGGACGAACGCGACAGCGACTTCGTGCTGCGCGTGATCCGCGATGTGCGCGTCGCGACGATTCCGTTGTCGGCGTTCTATGCGGACGGCACCGATACGGGCGTGATCCGCCTCAGTTTCTCGAAGGACGACGCGACGCTGATCGAGGGCGCGCGGCGATTGCGTTCGCTGTAACGCGCGGGCGCGGCCCGCACCCCAAGCGCGCGACGGGCACGTCGCACGGAAAGCCACCGACGGACCCGGCGCACGTGCCGCTGCACGGCGCCGCCCGACCAGCCAGGAGATCACGATGAAGCATGTCCCCATCCTCAAGTTCGCGTTCGCAATCGCATGTGCGCTCGGCGCGGGCGCCGCGCTCGCCGACGCACAGACGCTGCGCTTCGGCCTCGAGGCGCAGTACCCGCCGTTCGAATCGAAGGCGCCGAACGGCGACCTGCAGGGCTTCGACATCGACGTCGGCAACGCGGTGTGCGAGCGCGCGAAACTCACGTGCAAGTGGGTGGAGACATCGTTCGACGGGTTGATCCCGGCGCTGAAGGGACGCAAGTTCGACGCGATCAATTCGGCGATGAACGCGACCGAGCAACGGCGTCAGGCGATCGATTTCACGACGATCATCTATCGCGTGCCGACGCAGCTGATCGCGCGCAACGGCAGCGGCCTGCTGCCGACGCCCGACGCGCTGAAGGGCAAGCGTGTCGGCGTGCTGCAGGCGTCGATCCAGGAAACCTATGCGAAGGCGCACTGGGAGCCGGCCGGCGTGTCGGTCGTCGCGTATCAGGACCAGAACCAGGCGTACGCGGATCTCGTCGCGGGCCGCCTCGACGCGACGCTGGTGCTCGCGCCGGCCGGCCAGCGCGGTTTCCTGTCGCGCCCGGACGGCAAGGGTTTCGCGTTCGTCGGCCAGCCGGTGCGCGACGACCGGATCCTCGGCAGCGGGATCGCGTTCGGGCTGCGCAAGGGCGACGACGCGCTGAAGACCAAGCTCGATGCGGCAATCGAGCAGCTGAAGGCCGACGGCACCGTGAAGACGCTCGGCCGGAAGTACTTCGGCGACGTCGATATCTCCGCCAAGTAAGCGGTGCGGACGATGCAGAGCCTGCCCGCGGCCGGCGTGCCGGACGGCCCTGGCGTGCCGCCGCAGGCGGACGACGCGCTCGCCGCGGCGCTCGCCGCCGCGCTGGGCGATGCGCTGGATGATGGCCTCGTCACGCGCTCGGCCGACATCGAGCCGCGCTACTTCACCGCGTACAACGAGCCGGCCGGCGTGCGCCCGCGCGCGCTGGTGCGGCCGCGCAGCGTCGACGAGGTGTCGCGCACGCTCGCGCTGTGCACGCGCCTCGCGCAGCCGGTCGTGCCGCAGGGCGGCCTCACCGGGCTCGCGCGCGGCGCGGTCGCGCTGGGCGGCGAGATCGTGCTGTCGATGGAGCGCTTCGCCGGCGTCGAGGCGATCGACGCGGCGGCCGGCACGATGACGGTACGGGCCGGCACGCCGCTGCAGACCGTGCAGGAGGCGGCGGACGCGGCGGGCTTCACGTTCGGCGTCGATCTCGGCGCGCGCGGGTCGTGCCAAATCGGCGGCATGCTCGCGACCAACGCGGGCGGCACGCGCGCGATCCGCTACGGGATGATGCGCGAGCAGGTGCTCGGGCTGGAGGCCGTGCTGGCGGACGGCACCGTCGTGTCGTCGATGAACCGGATGCTGAAGAACAACGCCGGTTACGACCTGAAGCAGCTGTTCATCGGCAGCGAGGGCACGCTCGGCGTCGTCACGCGCGCCGTGCTGCGGCTGCATCCGAAGCTGGCCGAGCCGGCTACCGCGTTGTGCCGCGTGCAGGGCTACGATGCCGTCGTCGAGCTGTGGAACCGCCTGCGCGCGCTGCCGGAGCTCGTCAGTTTCGAAGCGATGTGGCCGGCCTTTTACGACTACGTCGCGCGTCATACGCCCGGCGTCGTCGCGCCGTTCGCGGGCGACGGCGGCTTCGCGGTGCTGATCGAGTGCGCGACGAGCGCGCCGGGCGGCGATGCGCGCGCGGCGCTGGAAGCCGCGCTCGCGGACGCGCTCGACGCGGGCCTCGTCGACGATGTCGTGCTCGCGACCTCGGCGCGGCAGGCGCGCGACGTGTGGACGCTGCGCGAAGGCCTCGCGATCGATGCGCTGCCGCACCTGATGAACTTCGACGTGAGCCTGCCGACCGGTGAGCTCGGCGCGTTCGCCGTACGCTGCGAAGCGGCGTTGCGCGGGCGCTGGCCGGACATCGTGTGTCTGTTCTTCGGCCATGTCGGCGACGGCAACGTGCATGTCGGCGTATCGCTCGCCGGCAGGCGCGACGCGGATGCGGAGGCGATCGACGATTGCGTCTACGCGGTCGTACGCGACATGGGCGGCTCGGTGTCGGCGGAGCACGGCATCGGCGTGCTCAAGCGCGGCTATCTCGCGCACACGCGCAGTGAAGCCGAGATCGCGCTGATGCGGCGCCTGAAGGCCGCGCTCGATCCCGCCGGCGTGCTCAATCCCGGCAAGGTGCTTTGACGGGTGCAGGCCGGGCGGGTGCGCGTCAGGCGTCGACCCAGCGCAGCGCGCCGATCTTCAGGTGTTCGACGACGCTGCGCGTCCAGTCGAGCTCCGCGTTGAGCATCACGAGCGCGTGTTCGTTCTGCAGCAGGAACAGGCGCGGCACCTGATCGCCTTGCGCGGCGTTGCGCAGCGCATCGAGGCGCTCGCGTTCGGCCTCGAGCGCGTCGATGCGGCGCTCCAGCTGGCGGCGCGCATCGTCGGCATCGAGCAGCGGCAGGAACGCGAGGCCGGCGCCGAACGCGGTGAATTCGCGCGCCGGTTCGGCGAGCAGCGCATGCAGCCAGGCCTGTCCCGCCTTGTGGCCGGCTTCCGTCAACTTGTACAGCGTGCGTTCGGGAAACGCGCCGTCACGCTCGGTGTCGTGCACGGCGATCAGCCCGTCGCGCAACAGCCGGTCGATCATCTGGTAAAGGCTCGTGCGCTGCCGCACGTTGACGACTTCGTCATAGCCGCGCGCTTTCAGCTGCTGCAGCATCCCGTACGGATGCATCGGCGTTTCGGTGAGGGTCGCCAGCACGGCGAGGGCGAGCGGTGACGGGCGGCTGACCGGCATGGGTAGTTCATCTATATCTAGTCATGACATGACTAGTATTGGGTAAACTATCAGATCCGACAAGGGCTTCAGCCGAGGTGCGAGCGTTTTGCGGGCGGCGCGACCGTCTCCATGGTCGTCAGACCGTGGACGATCCCGCAGTCCTCGACCGAATGTTCGCCGACGCACTGGCGGCGCAGTTCGATCAGCTGGTCGCGCAGATGCGTGAGTTCGGCGAGGCGCGCGTCGACGTGGCCGATGTGTTCGTCGAGCAGTGCATTGACCGAATCGCACGGATCGGCCGGCGTGTCGGTGAGTTGCAGCAGCGCGCGGATTTCGTCGTGCGCCATGTCGAGCGCGCGGCAGTTGCGGATGAAGCGCAGCCGTTCGACGTGCACGTCGGTGTAGTTGCGGTAGTTCGAATCGGTGCGCTCCGCATCGGGCATCAGCCCCTCCCGCTCGTAGAAGCGGATCGTTTCGGGCGTGCAGCGGGCCGCTTTGGCCAGTTCGCCGATCTTCATGGCTTGCTCCGTTGTAAGGGTTGACCTTGTAGTGGCTTCAGGGTGTTAACTCTACCTCGTCCAGCCATAGAGGAGGTCTTCATGACCGACGCCCAGCGTACCCCCGACCCACGACACCGCCATGCCGACGGCGCCGCGACCTGCTGCGCCGACGCGCGCGACACGCAGGCGTGCTGCGCCGGCGACGCGGCGCCGGCGGGCGGCGAGCACGCACACGGCGATGCGGCGGCGCGCGGCGTACGTCCGGAGGCCGATGGTCATGAGCACGCCGATTCGCGCGCGCACGGCGCGCAGCACGATCACGGCGTCGCTGCTGCGGGCGGGGCGCGGG